>JAISWQ010000172.1 GCA_031271025.1 Zoogloeaceae bacterium
TGAAAACTACCTGAAAGACCATCCCGCGCCCGAAGACTGCGAATTCTACATGTGCGGCCCGCCGGTGATGAATTCCGCGGTCATCAAGATGCTCGTCGATCTGGGGGTGGAGCGAGAGAATATCCTGCTGGACGATTTCGGGGGGTGAGTACAGGGTGTTGGTATTCCAGGAAGCTGAGAGCGGAAGGAGTCAATGGAGCAGGCGAGGAGGCGTTTGGTTTTGATTGTTTGTGCGGACAGAACATGCATCACGCCGGTGCGACTTCAGGATTACGGCAAGGCAGGCTGGGCTTTTTCCGGCCAGCCGCACAAATCCCACAGGAGACAGCGTTCGCATTCCGGCTTGCGCGCCTTGCAGGTGTAACGGCCATGCAGAATCAGCCAGTGATGGGCATTGTGGCGAAAGGCGGCGGGAACCGCTTTCTGCAACGCTTCTTCCACCGCGCGAACCTCCTTGCCGGGCGCGAGGCCAGTACGGTTGCAGACGCGGAAGATATGGGTATCCACGGCAATGGTCGGCTGACCGAAGGCGGTATTGAGCACCACATTGGCCGTCTTGCGTCCGACGCCGGGCAGGGCTTCCAGCGCCTCGCGCGTTTGCGGCACCACGCCGCCGTGGCGTTCCAGAAGAATACGGCAGGTGGCGATGGCGTTTTTCGCCTTGGTGCGGAAAAGACCGATCGTCCTGATGGCTTCGGCCAGTGCTTCCTCTCCCAGCCTGAGCATCGCTTCCGGCGTGGGCGCGCGGGCGAAGAGCGGACGGGTCGCCTTGTTCACGCTCACGTCGGTCGCCTGCGCCGAAAAGAGCACGGCGATCAGCAACTGAAAGGGGGAGCCATATTCCAGTTCCGTCGTCGGCGCGGGATTGGCCGCAGCCAGGCGCGCGAAAAACTGCTGACGTTGCGACGGCGACATGCGTTTCATGCCCCGGTGGAAACCTCAATGGTTTTCGGGACGGGAGCGGTTTTTTTGGCGCGGCGCGCGGCGCGCGCGTCCCACCCGTTTTTGCCGGCAATCATGCAGCCCAGAAGAATAAACGCGCCGGGCGGCAGCGCCGCCAACAGGAAATCGGGATAGGTTTCCGGCAGGATTTGCAGCGCCTGAGCGCCAGGAATCACCATTTCGATGCCGGCAAGCAGGGTGCCGCCGGAGAGAAATTCACGCATTGCGCCCAAAAGCGCCAGCACCCAGAGCAAACCCAGGCCCATCGCCAGTCCATCCAGGGTCGAATGCGCGACAGAATTCTTTGCGGCAAAGGCTTCCACCCGCGCCAGCACGATACAGTTGGTGGTGATGAGCGGGATAAAAATCCCCAGAATCACGTAAAGCTCGTGAAAAAAGGCGTTGAAGAGCAAATCCACGATCGTCACCAGCGCGGCGATGAGGAGAATGAAAACCGGAATGCGAATTTCGTGCGGAATCCAGCGCCGCAGCCCCGCAACCGCGACGTTGGAAAGCATCATCACCAGAATCGTCGCCAGCGCCAGCATGGTGGCATTCACCGCGCTGGTGGAAACGGCGAGAATGGGACACAGCCCCAGAATCTGCGCAAGGCCGGGATTCTGCGTCCATAATCCCTTGCGCAACAGTTCCCGCGCGGCGGCACGGTCAAGACTCATGGCGTTTTCTCCTCAAACAGACGTTCGCCGGAGCGGGCGGCAAAACGCGCGGCCTTGCGCACCGCCTCGATCACCGCGCGCGGCGATACCGTCGCTCCGGCGTAGGCGTCGAACCTGCCGCGTTCCTTCTTTACCCGCCAGTCCGCATCCGGGATCTCCGGCGCGATGAGACCGGTGAATTGCGCAATCCAGGGGCGCGTTTTGTTTTTGTCCCGCCGGGGATCGATGTAATCGCCCAGCCCCGGCGTTTCCCTGTGGTCGACCACGCGCACGCCGGTGATTTCCCCGGCACGGCTGATGCCGATCAGGAGGCGGATAGCGCCCGCGTAGCCATCGGGCGCGACGGCTTCCAGCACCAGCGCGTTGTATTTGCCGTCCTTGCGGGCGCGATAGACGCGGCTTTCCGTTTTCAGCCCCAGTTCCGGGGTGGGCGGCAGCGTGATGCTGTCGGCCAGGAGATCGTTGTCGTAACGTTCGGCGGGCAGCACCTCGCTGATGAATTTCATCTTTTCCGCCGTCAGCGCCGCCTGGATGCGCGTTCGCGTCACGGAATGGGTCATCGACATCAAGGCCGTGGCAACCACGACAAAACAAAAGAGACGCAAGGCGCTGCGCCACGCCTGCGCGGCGGCGTTCACCGTTGGCGCTGGCGTTTCGCTGTTGCGTTCAGGCGCGGCGTCATTCACCGGCGTCCCCTTTCTTCGCGCCGAAGACCGGCGGCTGCGTATGACGGTCGATGAGCGGGGCGCAGACGTTCATGATCAGCACGGCAAAGCCTACGCCATCCGGGAAAGCGCCAAAGACCCGGATCAGATAGGCAAGCACGCCTGCGCCGCAGCCAAAAATCAGTTTGCCGCGCGGCGTGGCGCAGCCGCTCACCGGATCGGTGACGATGAAAAACGCGCCCAGCATCGCGCCGCCGGAAAAAAGCTGGAACACCGGATCGGCGTAATGCGCCGGGTCAAACAGCCAAAAACAAAAGGAAAGCAAGGCCATGCTGCCCAGAAAGGCAAGCGGAGCCTGCCAGGTGATGACCCGCCGGTAGAGCAGCCACAGCCCCCCCACGAGATAGGCCGTAGTCACCCATTCCCAGCCCTTGCCCGCGAACACGCCGGAAAGGTTTTGCTGAATCAGGATGTCCTGGATATTGGTGTAAAGGCCGCTGCCGCCGGAAGTCTTGATGATGGAGAGCGGCGTCGCGCCGGTAAACGCATCCAGGGGCGGGACGAAGCCGAAGATTATGTCCAGCTGGTCGGCAAATGGCGCGGCCAGTCCCAGGGTTGGCCAGTGCGCCATCTGTGCCGGAAACGCCACGATGCAGCCGGTAAAGGCCACCATCGCCGGATTGAACGGATTCTGCCCCAGCCCGCCATACAACTGTTTGGCGATGACAATGGCCAGCAGAACGCCAGTCGTCGTCAGCCACCAGGGCGAGAGCGGCGGAAAGGCCAGCGCGACGAGCCAGGCCGTGACCAGGGCAGAGCCATCCGTCAGGTGCGGCCACAGCGGTTTTCCCCGCAGGCGCAGGAGCAACGCCTCGGCCAGCAGCGCGACCACGCTGGCAAGCAGAATCTGCACAATCAGGGCAAGACCCACGAACCAGGTGAACACCGCGATACCCGGCAGCAAGGCCAGCAAGACCTGGCGCATCAGATCGACGATGCGAAGAGGCTGGCGCAGAAAGGGAGAATACTGGATCGTCATGCGGATTCCCCGGCGGCAGGCGCGTGCTCTTCGCGCGACTGGCGGGCGCGTTCCAGGGCAGCGGCGATCAACGCCTTTTTGCTCGCGTCGACTTCCGGGTCGACGGCCTTCAATTCCGCTTCCAGCGCGACTTTTGCGGCTTGCGCGGCAGCGGCTCTGGCGAGTTTTTCCGCCTTTTCCGCCTTGTCGCGGGCTTCCCGGAACTGCCTGAATTCAAAGCGGGCGCGGGCGCCTTCCGCTACCTTGGCTTCCTCGGCGCGGCTGCGAATTTCACCCCGCGCAAAGCGAAAATACTGCACCAGCGGAATCTGTGCCGGGCAGACATAGGCGCAACAGCCGCATTCGATGCAGCTTGCCAGTTGATAGCGTTCCACCTGCCCGAATTCGCGCGCCCGGCTCCAGCGATACAGCTCGAAAGGCTGCAAACCCTGGGGACAGGCGCGGGCGCAGGCGCCGCAGCGGATACAGGGCATTTCCGGCAGGGTCGCCGGAGACGTTTCCGGCAGGCGGGCGATCAGACAGTTGCTCGCCTTCACAATGGGCACGTCCAGCGAAGGCAGCGCAAATCCCATCATGGGGCCACCCATGACGACGGATTCCAGCGTCCCTTCCGGTTCCGCCTGCGCGATGAGATTGCGGACGGGCGTACCGATGAGGCACTCCCGGTTGCCGGGGCGCGACAGATGGCCGGTCAGGGTGACAACGCGCGCCGTCACCGGTTCGCCGTGCAGCACCGCGCGCGCCACCGTAAAGGCCGTCGCCACGTTGAAGACCTGAAAACCCAAACTCACGCTGCGCCGCGTTGCGGGAATCCTGATGCCGGTCAGGGCATGAATGAGCTGGCGCGCGTCGCCCGTCGGATAACGGCTTGGCACGGCGACGATCTGAAAGGGGAGATCCGCCGCCGCGTTGGCCGCGCACATGGCGGTAATCGCTTCCGGCTTGTTGTCCTCGATGCCAACCAGCACGGTCCGGGCGGCGAGGAGATCGCGCAGAATGCCCACGCCCTCGAGAATTTCCGCCGCCCGCTCCCGCATCAGGCGATCGTCGCAGGTGATATAGGGTTCGCATTCCGCGCCGTTGATGACGAGCGTCGTCACCTCGGTGTCCGGCAGCTTGGCGTGCGTGGGGAACACCGCTCCGCCCAGACCGGCCACACCGGCGGCTTGCAGCGCCCGTCGCACCCGATCCGGGGACAGGGATTGCCAGGGAATCGGGGTTTTGTCGATCCAGCGTTCTTCACCATCCGGCACGATCACGACGGCCTGCGTGGCAAGACCGGAAGGATGGGCAGAGGGATAGAGGCCAATATCGACCACCTTGCCGGAAGTGGAGGCGTGCGCGGACACGGAAAGCGAGGCTTCCGCCTCCCCGATTCTTTGTCCTTTCAGCACCCTGTCGCCGACCGCGACCACAGGGCGAGCCGCTTCGCCCGCGCTCTGGGAGAGCGGAATCACGAGTTTTTCCGGCAGGGGCGCGGACAGAATCGGCGTTTCGGAAGAAATCGCCTTGTGCGCGGGCAGATGCAGCCCGCCGGAAGGGAAGAAAAAATCTTTCAGCGACATGGGCGACTCAAGGGACAGAAGGAACCTGGGACACAGGCCGCAGCGGAATCACGGGATATGCCCACTGCCAGTTGGCTGGAGTGACGGGCACCGGCATCATGTCGATACATTCCACCGGACAGGGTTTGAGGCAGAGTTCGCAGCCCGTGCACAAGTCGGCCACGACGGTGTGCATCTGTTTGGCCGCGCCGACAATGGCATCCACCGGGCAAGCCTGGCTACAGAGGGTGCAGCCGATGCAGGTGTCTTCCCGGATGACGGCCAGGGTCTTTCCCGGCTTTGCGCTGGCTTCGTCGCCCGCCGGCACAAAATCGCGCCCCAGGAGATCCGCGAGCTTTTTCGCGCATTCGTCACCGCCAGGGGTGCAGAGATGGATGTCCGCCTCCCCCTTGGCGATGGCTTCGGCATAAGGTTTGCAGCCGGGATAACCGCATTGCCCGCACTGGGTTTGCGGCAGGCTATCGTTGATTTTGTCGCTCAGGGGGTCGCCTTCCACCCGGAAGCGTACCGCGCTGTAGCCCAGCGCCGCGCCCAGCACGAGCGCGCCCAGGGACATGACGAGAAGGGCAGCGACAAGCGTCATGGTCAGTAGCGGTTCAAACCGGAAAATCCCATGAAGGCCAGACTCATCAGCCCCGCCGTCACCATGGAGATCGCCGCCCCCTTGAAAGGTTGCGGCACATCGGCATAATCCACCCGCTCGCGGATGCCCGCAAAAAGCAAAAGCGCCAGCGAAAAGCCAATGGCGCTGCCTGCCCCGAAGAGCAGGGATTCAACAAAGCCGTAGCCGTGCGTGATGTTGAGGAGCGGCACGCCCAGCACCGCGCAGTTGGTGGTGATGAGCGGCAGGTAAATGCCCAGGGTCTGTTGCAGGACGGGCGAGGTTTTGGCAATGACCATTTCCGTCAATTGCACGACGGCGGCAATGGTGACGATAAAGGCAATCGTGCGCAGGTATTCGAGACCAAAGGGCGCAAGCAGAAAATAGTCGATGACAAAGCAGGCGCCGGTGGCGAGCGTCAGAACAAAGGTGGTCGCCAGGCTCATACCCCAGGCGGTATCCAGTTTTTTGGAAACCCCCATGAAGGGACAGCAACCCAGAATCTTGACAAGGACAACGTTGTTGACCAGAACCGCGCCAATCAGGAGGAAAAGGTAATCCAGCATAGGAATGGGAGAGCACGCGGAAATTGCGCAAAGACGGAATGATAATATTTTTTCTGGTCAGCGAACAGGAGAAGCGCCGGGGAAAACAGAGCAATTGCCCTGAAATTTCCCCACCGGTCGCGTGCCGGATTTCAGCAAACCCCGCGCCGGCCTAGTCGCCGAAGGGCCAGCGGCTCGCGGTGGTACTCTCCCGCAACGGGCACTCCCAGATCTACACTATCAGCGCCAACGACAGCGCGCCCCAACGCCTCACCTCCTCCGCCGGAATCGATACCGAACCGCACTATTCCGCCGACAGCGCTTACATTTATTTCACCTCGGATCGCGGCGAATCCTCCTCGTCATTGCGAGGAGCATAGCGCCGTGGCAATCCATGCGGCTTGGGAACGGATCGACTGAACCGCTGCATGGATTGCCGCGAGCCTTCGGCTCTCGCAATGACGAGGGTGGAGAACGGAACAGAGGTTGTGCCAGGAAAAACCAGCAAAAACCAGCGACAGCCCTTCAGGGCTGTCGGTCAAACTCCATTGGGAAGGGGTTTCTCTCCCCTCCCCAATGGCTACGGTCGAAACCCCGGCCTTCAGGCCGGGGTCCAGACCTCCGCACCGCCCTGAAGGCCGGGGTTTCAAATCGGAGTTGGTTTTACGATGAATTGCTCGCTACGTGCGTTTGTGGCGATGGGTTTGACTTGGGGGTTTCTGAATGACGGATCGCTGAACCAGTCAATCTGCTCCAACCTTGACCTGCACTTCGCCCTCCGCCAGCAGAAGCCGCAGAGGCATGTCCGGTTGAAGGCTTTCGGCGCTGCGGACGACACGGTTGGCGGCATCCAGCGCGAGCGCGTAGCCGCGTTTCAGGATGGCGTGGGGATCAAGCTGGCGCAAGGCTTGCGCGCGTTGTTCCAGTCGGGCGTGGTGGCTTTCCAGCAGGGCGCGGGCGGCGCGGCGCAGATGCGTTTCCACGCGGGCAAGGTGTTCCCGCGTGATGGCAAGCGCTGGCTGGCGCAGGCCAAGACGAATGGCCAGGGTGGCAAGGTGCTCGCGGCGACGCTCATGCTGCTGGCGGCAGGTGAGGATAAGTCGCGCGCGGCTCTGGTTCAGGCGATCCTGCTGAAGGGCGAGGCGCTGGGCGGGACTGTGCAGGCGCGCGGCGATTGCTTCCAGCCGCTCGGCAAGCCGTCCCAGCCGGTTTTCCTGCCGCCAGTCCAGACGCTGGCGCAGTGCCGCGAGCTGCGCCAGCAGATTTTGCCGGTCGGGGGCGGCAAGTTCAGCAGCGGCGGTCGGCGTGGGCGCGCGCAGATCGGCGGCAAAATCGGCAATGGTGAAATCGGTTTCATGTCCAACACCGCAAACCACCGGCAAGTGACTGGCGCGGATGGCACGGGCGACGGCTTCCTCATTGAAACACCAGAGATCTTCCAGACTACCGCCGCCGCGACAGAGCAGAATCAGGTCGGCGGCGGAAGCAGAGGCGGCTGTCAGGGCGCGTACGATGTCTGCCGCCGCGCCTTCGCCTTGTACCGGCGTGGGGAAAAGCTGGAGTTCCACATGTGGGGCACGGCGGGCGAGTGTGGCGAGCACGTCACGCAGCGCGGCAGCCTGCGGGCTGGTGACGATGGCAATGTTCCGGGGATAACGGGGGAGCGGACGCTTGTGTTCTGTCCGAAAAAGTCCTTCGGTTTCCAGTTTGCTTTTCAGTACGGTGAATTGTTCAAAGAGCCTGCCTTGTCCGGCCTGACGCAGGGTTTCCACGCTCAATTGAAATTCGCCACGCGCCTCGTAGAGTGTAGCAAGTGCGCGCGCTTCCACCTTCTGCCCGTTTTCCGGGCGAAAACCCAGCAATTGCGCCTTGTTTCGCCAGATCGTGCAACGCACTTGCGCGTCGGCATCCTTGAGCGTGAAATAAAGGTGCCCGGAAGCGGCGCGGACCAGATTGGAAATCTCACCCGCGACCCAGAGCAGCGGAATCTGCTCGACCAGACGCCGGGCAAGCAGATTGAGTTCGCGCACGGAAAGCACAGCACGGGCAGCGGGAAAGTCGGCAAAATCAGGCATGGGCACGGAGTTTACTCCACAATGCCGTGTACACCAGGGCAAGCATGGCTTCGGGTGCAATCCAAAGCGAGGGGCGGTGACACTTCCAGATTCGCAAGAGCGAATTGCCGGGCGACAAAAAAGCCACCTTTATGGGGTGGCTTTTTTGTTGGATAAGGAGTCTGGCAGTGACCTACTTTCACGAGTGGAAACTCACTATCATCGGCGTGCTTTCGTTTC
>JAISWQ010000155.1 GCA_031271025.1 Zoogloeaceae bacterium
CCCGATGCCCGCGCTTGCCCGCGGCTGGCAGCGCATCGAAGGACTGCGGCTGGTCTCCTTGCATCCGCTGGGATTGTGGCGCGCCAGCCGCGCCGTGACGCCAGTCTGCGCACTAATCTATCCGCGTCCGGCAGGTGACCTGCCCCTGCCCGGCAAAGCGCCGCGTCCGGCACACCGGCGGCAGGAATCCGGCGACTTCCAGGGCGTGCGCGCCTACGTGCCCGGCGATTCGCCCCGGCGCGTCAACTGGCGCGTCTATGGCCGCCGCGAAGAACTGGCAGTCAACAGCTTCGACGGCGGCCAGGGCGGAAACGCCCTGTGGCTGGATATGGACGCCTGCGCGGGCGACACGGAAAACCGCCTCTCGCAACTCTGCCAATGGATACTCACCGCCGGACAACAAGGACTGGAATACGGCCTGCGCTTGCCCAACGCCCAGGGCATGCCGCCCGGTCATGGACTGGCACACCAGCAAAAATGCCTGGAAATGCTGGCGCGCTACGGATCAGAGGACAGGTATCAGGCATCAGGTATCAGGCATCAGGCATCAGAACGAAAGCCCATCGTAACGGAAAGGAAAACATCATGAACACCACCGCAATACCGAAAACAAAGTCCGCGCACAGGTCGAGATCTTCCGGTCTGGTCTGGCAGACCAAGGCATCTTCCCGGCATCTCCTGCTGGCGACGGTCTACAGCCTCGGCGTCGCGACGGCGACCGGCATCGTGCTGATGCTGCCGCTGAAGAACGAGCACGTCACCCTGATCGCCCTGGTCGCGCACCTGGTTTCGGGCTTCCTGACCCTCGTGTTCTTCCTGCCCTTTCTCCTCACCCACCTGAAGGACGGGCGCGAATCCGTCTGGAGCCTCTTCCTGCCGTGGCGCTTGCTGCACCGGATTTATCGCGGCGAAACCCGCTATCACCGCTTGCTCGGCTACCTGCTGATGTGGAGCCTGTGGATCGTCTTCGCCAGCGGCCTCGTCATCGCCGCGCCCGCCATCGCCTATCTTTCCGGGCATCCGTTCACGCTCCTGCCCTACGGCGGACATTCGCTGCTCCTGTGGGCACACCGGGGCATAACGCTCCTGTTGCTCTTTTTCCTGATACTGCATTTTCCCAAAAAGGCGCTGTCATGAAACTTCCCGACTTCTCCCTGCCGCTCACCCGCTTCTTTCTGGTCGCTGGCGGCACACTGCTGCTCCTGGCCTCGCTCTGCCTCCTCCTGCCGCCGCAACCCGACCTGAGCGTCGACACCGAGCGCGATCTGCCGCTCTATTCCCTGCCCTTCGGCAAGGAGCTTCCCTTTTATCCCGCTGAATTGACGACTCCGGACAACAAGCTCGTCAACTGGCGCGCGATTCCCGGCTCGCGCCTCTGCGGCGAATGCCATCCGAAAGAGACGCTGGAATGGGCGACTTCCATGCACGCCATTTCCGATACCGACATCATCTATGACAGCACGGTGCTGGAAAATACCGACGCTTCCGTCGCGGGCGAACAGCACGGCACGGAAAAGGGGCGCTGGTGCGAAGGCTGTCACAACCCGATGGGCGTCGTCACCGGCGCGGTCACGCCCGCCAACACCGTGCAGGCAGTCGAAAACCTGGAGGAAGGCACTTCCTGCATCGTCTGTCACGCGGTCAATCATGCCGAGCCGCTGGCGGGCAACGGCGCGCTGGAGACGGACATCAACGGCGTCTTCCGCTACGGCCATCCGGCGCTGATCGCCGCCGCGCCCTCGCGCCACGCCCGCGACATGCGCGCCATTCGAACGCAGCCCCTGATGGGCAACGCCGCCCTGTGCGGCGCGTGCCACACGGAAATCCGCCCCCCGGCGGTCAATGGCGCAACGCCTCTGATGAGTCTGCAAGACACTTTCGACGAATGGCGGCATTCCCCCTATGCCCGGCAAGGCATCCAGTGCCAGGATTGCCACATGTCGCAAGACCCGGCGCAGTTCGTCCGCATCCTGAAGGAAGGCCGGCGGCCAAGAAAGACGGTTTCGCACCGCTTCGTCGGCAACAACTACCTGCTCTCCAACACCAACCTGCCGCACAGCCTGCTGATGACGTTGCGCGGCGGCTCGCCCGCCGGGATGAACCGCCTCTTCCAGCGCAAGACCTTCATGGATGAACTGGGACAGACGCACAACGCCGTCGTCGCGCTCTTGCGCGAAGCCGCCGAAATCGAGGTGGAACGCCCCCACATCGATCCGGCAACAGGCGAACTGCGCTTCACCGTGGCCGTCACCAACGCCGGCGCGGGACACGCGCTGCCCACCGGCCCGCTCGACCAGCGCTATCTGTGGCTGGAAATCGTGGTCAAGGACAAACGCGGCAACGTGCTCCTGCACCAGGGCGCGTTCGATAACGTCAAGGGCGAGGAAGACCAAAACGCCGTGCGCTGGATCAAGGAAGTAACCGACGTCGAGGGCAATCCCGTGCGCCGGCATGTGCTCTTCGACGCGCAACGGCTCTTCTACACACGCAAACCCATCCCACCCAGGGAAACCGACCGCGTAGACTACCATCTGCCGCTCCCCGCCAGCGCCGGACGCCCCGCGCAGGTGGAAGTCCGCCTCTGGTACCGCATCGCCCTGCAAGACATTCTGGAAAACATCGAACGCCAGGGACTCGCCAAAGTCGGCGGCGTCATCGTCCCGCCGCTGCTGCTGGAAGAGGTCAAGGCGAACGTGGAGGGCAAAACGTGACGCCGGACAAACGGCAGCGGGCGGCAACGCCCGGCCCTCAACCCCTGTCCGCCAACGCCGCGTCCCCGCCAGAACGAGCGGGGACGCGAGGCTTCTTTCTTTCCATCCATTTTTGCGAGGTTTCATCATGAACACTTCCACATCCCGCTTTCACCTGCCCAGTCTGGCGGAAATTCTGGCGCTGTTGCTGCCGCTCGCCGCCGCCGCGGGCATGGGCTTTTTCCTGCTTTCCGGCCTGCCCAAAGGCGAAGACGCCAACTACAGCCGCGCCCGCGACGACCTGCGCGCCTTCACAAGCCTGGTGGTTCTCAGCTACCTTCCCGACAACAAAACCGGACTGCAATACTTCGTAGACAGCGGCGAAATCCCCTTCCTGCCCAAAGACCCCTGGGGACGCCCCTACCAATACCGCAACCCCGGCAGCGAATACTCCTACGAAATCTTCTCCCTCGGCCCCGACGGCGTGGAAAGCAAAGACGACGTCATCGCATGGAACCTGTACGGGGGGAGATGATCAGAGGACAGAGGACGGAGGACAGAAAAAGTTTGCGGCTGCGCCGGGGGGAGGGTTTCCCCTCGCCCGCTTGGCGGGAGAGGGCTTGCACCCTGCCAAGGGTGGCCGAAGGCCGGGTGAGGGCGTTGTTCCTCCCGGCGCGAAGCGCCGCATGAATTCTTGCGGCTGCGCGGGCAGGGATCAGGGATCAGAAGACAGAGGACGGAGGACAGAGGACAGAGAAAGTTTGCGGCTACGCCGAAAGGAACGGCACCCTTGTATGTTTCTTCTGCCAGCCAAATCAGATAAGTTACAGTTGTTTTGTCAGGTCCGCCCGGACAGCTCGTTACACCCTTGGGCTGTATTTTTTGGCACAAGCCC
>JAISWQ010000061.1 GCA_031271025.1 Zoogloeaceae bacterium
CCGCCTTTGGTGCGCATACGGACAAGAAAACCGTGGGTACGCTTGCGGCGCACGACGGAGGGCTGATAGGTGCGTTTCATGAGGGATTTCCTTCGTGCTCAGGGGAAAACGCGCGATTAAAACGCGGAAGGGCCATGACTGTCAAGCCAAAAATGCGATTCACAATTCAGCCGGGGCAATTGGCATGTCGCGTTCCGTCTGGTGATGAACTGGCATGGCAAAGCGTTCCAACAGGACAGCTACAGGCCATAACCGCTGAAACTGAGCAGAAAGCGCGCCAGGGCATGGCTTGCGCGGCGCAGAAGGCGTTGCCAGAGCGGTTGGCGTGCCAGGGCGTCGCAGGTCAGTTCGCAAGCGCCCGCGGCCATTGCCGCGCGCAGACAGGATTCCAGATGCGCGGCGAAGGCAGAGTCTTCGATGACAAGGTTGGCTTCCCGCGCCAGCAGGAGGCTGAAAGGATCGATATTGGAAGAACCTACCGTCGCCCAATGCCCGTCCGTCACAGCCACCTTGGCGTGCAAAAACCCCTGGCGATATTCAAAAATACGCACGCCTTCCGCCAGCAATTCCGCGTACAGCCCTTGTGTTGCGTAGCGCACGAGCGGATGGTCACTGGCGCCCTGCAAGAGCACCGTCACCACAACGCCGCGCCGCGCCGCTTCGCGCAGGGCGCGGCGAAAGTGGAAACCCGGCAGGAAATAGGCGTTGGCAATCAGAATCGCGTGCCGCGCCGAACGGATGGCGCGCAAGTAAGCCTGGGCAATGTCACGGCGATGGCGCAGGTTGTCGCGCAGGAGAAAAGCGGCGCGGACGTTTTCCAGCCGGAGCGGCACAGGGTCAGGCGCTTCCCGCCGCGCGCTTTCGGCAGGCGCAGGGATCGGGAAAGAATGGGAAGGCAAAAGCCCGCCCCGCAGCCCCATGTGCAAAAACCCCCACATCTTCGCCGCCTCCTTCTGGATGACGGCCACCAGCGCGCCTTCCAGCCGTACCGCGTAATCGTAGCCGGGCAAATCCGCCCCCAGAGGCGTGGCGTCATCCGCGATATTGATGCCGCCGACAAAGGCAATCCGGCCATCCACGACCACGATCTTGCGATGCAGGCGGCGCAAACGATGCCGGCTCAGGGAAAAGCGGGCGATTTCACGACGATAGAGCCGCCAGTGTCCCCCCGCTGCCGTCAGCATCCGGCCAAAAGTTTGTGGGAAATGACGCGCGCCAAACCCATCGACCAACACCCGGACGACGACCCCGCGCCGAGCCGCCGCCTCAAGCGCCAACGCCACCGCGCGCCCGGCGGCATCGTCCGCGAAAATGTAGGTTTCCAGCAGAATTTCCCGCGTGGCCGCCTGGAGTTCAGCCAGCAGCGCGGGAAAATACTCACGCCCGGATTCAAGCAACTGGAGGCGGTTGCCGGTCAGAAAAGTGGGGGTGGCAGCACTTTTCATGTGGAGCGGCCGAAAGAACGTTCAGGAAATCGCCAGCATCGCATCCAGCGCCCGCCGCGCCTCCAGGGCTTCATGTTCGGGCACCCGAATGGGATTGAGCACATGACCTTCGGCGAGATTTTCCAGTATCCAGGCCAGATGCTGCGGATCAATGCGCTGCATGGTTGAGCACATGCAGACGATGGGCGACATGAATTGCACGGTTTTGCCCTGCGGCGCGACTTCCTGTGCCAGACGTTCCACCAGATTCAGCTCGGTTCCCACCAGCCAGCGCGTTCCGGCGGGCGCTTCCTTGACCGTTTTCACGATCAGCTCGGTCGACCCCACGCTATCGGCTGCGGCGCAGACCTCAAAGGCGCATTCCGGGTGGGCGATGACCTGCCCTTCCGGGTATTGGGCGCGAAAGGCGTCGATCTGGCTTTTGCGGAACATCTGGTGCACCGAACAATGTCCCTTCCAGAGCAGGATTCTGGCTTTTTTGATCCGCTCCGGGTCAAGGCCGCCCAAGGGCAGATCGGGGTCCCAGACCTCCATCTCAGCCAGTGGCAACCCCAGCCGATGCCCGGTCCAGCGCCCCAGATGCTGATCCGGGAAAAAGAGGATTCTGGGACGCTGTGCAAAGGCCCATTCGGCAATTTTTCCGGCATTGCTGGAAGTGCAGACGATGCCGCCGTGACGGCCGCAAAAGGCTTTCAGATCGGCGGCGGAATTGATGTAGGTTACGGGCGTAAATTCCGCTTCCGCGTCCAGCACGGCGGAAAGCTCGCGCCAGCAGCGTTCCACTTTGGCGAGGTTGGCCATGTCCGCCATCGAGCACCCGGCGGCAAGGTCGGGAAGAATGGCGGTCTGTTCGGGACGAGACATCATGTCCGCCACTTCCGCCATGAAATGCACGCCGCAAAAGACGATATAGGGGGAATCCGTTTCCGCCGCGAGACGCGAGAGTTTCAGGGAATCGCCGGTCAGGTCGGCGTGCTGGTAAATGTCGGCGCGCTGGTAATGATGACAGAGCAAGACCGCTTTTTTGCCCAGCCGGACGCGGGCAGCGCGGATGCGCCTCTGGCATTCGGCGTCGGAGAGGCCGGCGCAGGCAGAAAAAGGGGTTGGAAAAGCGCCACCGCGGGAAAGATTCAGTTCCTGATTCATGGGGTCGCGTATGTGCAAAAGTTCGTCCAGCGCGCTCTGGCCGGGCTAATCCTGTACCCAGGGCAATCCGGCGTAACGCCAGCCGCCACTGCTGTTGCGATGCCCGTTGGCATCCAGTTCGCCCTCGAAGCCTTCCAGCACATGATAGCTCGCCGTATAGCCCGCTTCTGCCGCCTGCGCCGCAGCTTCTGCCGAGCGATGGCCGGAACGGCAGATGAACATCACCAGGACATCGCGCGCCACCTGCTGCTTCAAACGGCTCATGAAATTGGGATTGGGAAGATCGGCGGGATAAAACGCCCATTCGATTTCCACCGCGCCCGGAATGTGCCCCACCCAGTCCAGTTCGGCGCGGGTGCGGATATCCACCAATTGCGCTCCCGGCGCAAGTTGCCAGATTTCCCAAGCCTCGGCAGGCGTCAGCGCCCCCGCAAATGGCAAGCCTTCCGTCCGCCCGCGCGCCAGTTCCAGAAGATCAGTCAGTTTTCCCATATGAAATATTCGTACCGCAGAAGAAAGTCGGGGGAGTATAACAAGGAGACCAGACAGCGGGGGCAATTAACGAAAGGGGTGCAATCCAAAGTGTCGGTTGAAGGTGGTTCGCCCCCCATTTCCTGACGAGGTGAGGAGGATTGGTGCGCCGACGCGGCCATGTACCAGGCGAAGCAATCCGGCAAGAACCGCGTCGCGTTTTATCGCGCGTGGCAACGTTCGTGTTTTATCATAGCGTTTTGTTCCGTTTTTCCCATGCCGGGAGAGAGTGTCTTCATGCGGTTGCTGGTTTTTCTGCTGATTTTTGCCAATCTGCTGTTTTTTGCCTATTCGCAAGGCTATTTCGGGCAGGATGTCTCGCCAGATGCGCAGCGATTCTCAAAACAAATCAACCCGGAGCGGGTTGTGGTGCTGGAGCGTTCGAACGAGCAAATTGCCGAACTGCCGCCGCCAGAAGCGCCCTTGCCACAGGAAATTTCCCAACCCGCCACCGTGCCGGAAACTGCACCGCCGCCGGTTCCGACGCCCCCTGTGCCTGTGCTGCCGCCCCCCGCACTCGAACCCGTCACCGCCTGTGTTCTTTTCTCCGCCACTACCGCCGCTGATTTGCAGCCTGTTTCCGAACAGGCAAGACTCGCGGGCTTGCGCGCCAGTCTTGCCGAGCGTGGCGACACAACCTGGTGGGTCTTCATTCCGCCCGCCGTCAACCGCAGTGCCGCCGTCAAAAAAACCGGGGAATTGCTGGCTCTGGGGATACGCGAATATTTCATCATGCCAGAAGGCCCGCAACAGTTTGCCATTTCTCTGGGGATTTTTTCACAGGAAGAAGCTGCCAAAGCCTATCTCGCTACCTTGCGCAACAAGGGCGTGCGCAGCGCCCGCATGAATATACGCCACACGGAAGGCAGTTCCGGCGCGACGCTCACCGTCCGGGGCGATGCCATCGCTCTGATGGGTCTGCGGGCCAATCTGCCAGATGGCGCGTTCAGTCGGGAATGCCCCTGATGTATCGTGTCGGCCTGACCGGCGGCATCGGCAGTGGCAAAAGCACGGTCGCGGCGGAATTTGTACGGATGGGCGGTGGCCTCGTGGATACAGACGCGCTCGCGCATCGCCTGACTACGGCGGATGGGGCTGCCATGCCTGCGCTGGCGGCTGCCTTTGGCACAACCATCCGCGTGGCGGATGGCAGCCTCAACCGTACGGCCATGCGACAAAAAATATTTTCCGATCCCGCTGCCCGCGCCCTTCTGGAGCGCATCCTGCACCCCCTGATTCACGCGGCGGCACAAGCCGAACTCGCCGCGCTGGATACGCCTTACGCCCTTATCGCCATCCCCCTGCTGGTCGAAACCCAAGGCCGCGCCCGCTACGCACTGGATCGCGTGTTGCTGGTGGATTGCCCGGAAGCAACGCAAATCACGCGCGTCATGGCGCGCAACCAGCTTTCCAGCGAAGAAGCCCGCAACATCGTCAATACGCAGGCCACCCGTGCCTCGCGTCTGGCGGAAGCCGACGATGTGCTCGACAACAGCGGCAATTTTGCCGATCTGCGGCAGGAGATTGAACGTTTGCACGCCACTTATTGCGCAGCCGGGACCTGAACAGGTTCGCTGAACGCCATGTCACGCGCCAAATTCACTTTGGCGGTGGGAGCAGGCTTTCCCGCCATGCGGGGTGTTTTTCCAGGCCCAGCAGATTGGCCACCGTGGCGGCGAGGTTGGCAAGTCCGGCGTCGGGCAGGGGGGTGAGTGCGAATCTGCCGGAGCCGGCGCCGTCGTAGAGAATGAGCGGCACGGGATTCAGGGTGTGCGAAGTCTTGGCCTTGAAGCTGCCATCCTCGTTTTGCCGGGGTTGCCGGGTTTTCTTGTCGAGTTCCAGCATTTCATCGGCATTGCCGTGGTCGGCGGTAATGAGCGCCACGCCGCCTGCCGCCGCAATGGCGGGCAAAAGGCGGGAAAGCGCCAGATCCACGGCCTCCACGCCCATGCGGGCGGCGCGGAAATTGCCGGTGTGTCCCACCATGTCGCCATTGGCGAAATTACAGCGCAGAAAACGATAGCGCCCGCTTTGCAGCGCGGCGATCATGGCATCGGCGATTTCGGCGGATTTCATCCAGGGACGCTGCTCGAAAGGAATCACGTCGCTGGGAATTTCCTGCCAGGTTTCACCCGCGAATTTTCCGGAGCGGTTGCCGTTCCAGAAATAGGTGACATGGCCGAATTTCTGGGTTTCCGAACAGGCAAATTGCGGGATGTCGTGTGCGGAAAGCCATGCGGAAAGCGTGTTTTCAATGGCGGGCGGCGATACGAGAAAACGTGCGGGGATTTTCAGGTCGCCATCATATTGCAGCATTCCGGCGTAGGTGATGTCCGGCCGCGCGCCGCGCGGAAAGGCGGTAAAGTTTTCCTCCGTGAAGGCGCGGCTGATTTCAATGGCGCGGTCGCCCCGGAAATTGAACAGGATGAGGGCGTCGCCATCACGGATTCTGCCAATGGCCTCGCCCGCCTCGGCGATGACGAAGGGGGGCAGATCCTGATCGATGATGCCGGGCGCGCGGGCGCGCAGGGCATGGATGGCGGCTTCGGCGCTGGGGAAGCATTCGCCTTCGCCCAGAACGTGTGTTTTCCAGCCTTTTTCCACCATCGCCCAATTGGCTTCGTAGCGATCCATGGTAATCGTCTGCCGTCCGCCGCCGGAGGCAATGCGGGCATCGAAAGTGCTGTCGGAGCTTTCGGCAAGGAAGGCTTCAAAAGGCCGCAGATAGTCCAGCGCGCTGGTTTCCGCTACGTCGCGCCCATCCAGCAAAATGTGCACCCGTGCGTGTAGAACGCCTTCGGCCTTGGCGCGAATGAGCATGGCCTTCAGGTGGTCGATGTGGCTGTGCACATTGCCGTCGGAAAAAAGGCCGAGGAAATGCAGAGTGCCGCCTTCCCGGATGCCGCCAAGGATTTCCCGCCAGGCATGACCCTGCCAGAGCGTGCCGGAAGCGATGGCGTCTGCCACCAGCGCCGCGCCCTGGGCATAAATTTGTCCCGCGCCCAGGGCGTTGTGCCCGACTTCGGAATTGCCCATATCGTCGTCGGAAGGCATTCCCACCGCCTTGCCGTGCGCTTTCAGGCGGATGTGGGGACAGCGCGCGAAGAGCATGTCCAGCGTCGGGGTGTGGGCGGCGGCAACGGCGTCGCCTGCGGGAGTGTCGGAAAGCCCCACGCCGTCCATGACGATGAGGACAACGAGGCTGCGATTGGGAAAATTGGCGTTTTGCTGCGGCATGGAAATTCCAGGCGGGGAAAAAGGGTGTAATCAAAAAGTAGCAGAAAAGAGCGAAACTTCGTCACAAGCGAAGCGCCACGCCAATTTTTCCCCCTCGCAATGACGAGGGGAGGTTATCCTCCACTTTTGATTGCGCCCGAGAAAAAGATACCCTTGTCGGCGCATGGCGCGATAATACACAACATCCGCGACAAAAAGCGCCGGCAGGGTAGCCCTCCGGCGCGGCGGCGTCAACGGCACGAAAACACGGCGGGAATACCCGCATCCACAACGCGGGCAGAGAGGGAAACCCTGACAATGGAAACAAACCTGGAACACGACGGAGAAAACACGGCGCGGTGCAGCCTGAACCTGGGTCTGCAGGGCGGCGGCGCGCACGGTGCTTACAGTTGGGGCGTGCTGGATGCTCTGCTGGAAGATGGCCGCTTCGATTTTGACGGGATCAGCGGCACCAGCGCAGGCGCGATGAACGCGGTGGTGCTGGCCGACGGTCTCCTGAAAGGCGGGCGCGAAGGCGCGCGGGAGGCGCTGGAAAATTTCTGGCGCGGCGTTTCGCAGACCGTGCCGATGAATATTTCCCGTCCCACGGTGGATGGCGAGCGGATTTCCCTTTTTCCCAGCGCGAAAATCATGCTCAACTGGACACAGTATTTTTCGCCCTACCAGTTGAATCCGCTCAACTTCGATCCGCTGAGAAAACTCCTGCTGGAAACAGTGGATTTTGCGGCGCTGCGCGCGCGCAGTCCGATACGTCTTTTCCTCGCCGCCACCAATGCCCGCACCGGCAAGCTCCGGCTCTTCCGCACCCCGGAAGTCACGGCGGACACGGTGCTGGCTTCCGCCTGTCTGCCCATGGTGCATCAATCGGTGGTAATCGACGGCGAGCCTTACTGGGATGGCGGTTACACGGCAAATCCGGCGGTCTTTCCGCTCTTCAACGAATGCGAAAGCCGCGACATCCTGTTGATTCTGCTTGCCCCGGAGGAGTATGGCGACGCGCCGCGCACGCAGAAGGAAATCCGCGCCCGCACCCTGGAATTTGCCTTCAACACCAGCCTCTTGCGGGAAATGCTGCTGTTCGCGCACATGCTGGATTACAGCACCACGTTGGCGACGGAACAGGAGAAAAACGAGGTCGGCTGGCGGCACGGGCGCGGTCTGTTACGTCTTCTGGGACGCACGCCGAGAGAGATGGAAGCCTTGCCCAGCCTGGAGCGGCAGATGCTGGAAACCCGCTTCCACCTGATCGAGGCGAAAGATCTCCTGCAACAGTTCGGCAGCATCACCAAGATGGCCGCCGACTGGCATTTCCTCAAGAAACTGCATGGCATCGGCTATGAGAGGGCCGGACAATGGCTCGCCGAGCACGGTGAGCAGGTAGGCAAGGCAACTTCCTTCGATCTGGTGGCGCGTTTTGGGGCGTGACATGATTTCCAACGCCTTCCCTTCCCCACAAAAACCACAAGGCTTGAGGTTCCCGCCGTATCCACTGGTTTTCAAATACTGCCAGGGGTCTGGCGTCGAACTGGGGCGTTCGCTGCACAATGCCTTCGATCTCGATTGCCCCAATATCGCGCCTTGCGATGGGGTGAATTTTCTGCATCCGCAGGATATAGAGGATTACCTGCATTATGTCGCCGAGCAGGCGAAATATGGCAGGGAAGCTGCGCGCGTGGATGGCGTTGGGGATTTCCGGCATATCCCGTTCGCCGCGGAATCTCTGGATTACATTGTCAGTTCGCACGTCATCGAACACGAACCCAATCCGGTTGCCGCGCTGCGGGAATCATGGCGTGTGCTGAAAGACGGCGGCGTGTTTTTCTGCATCTTTCCCAAGCGGGACGCGGAAAAAAGTCGGGATATTTTTCGTCCGTTGAGCACGCTGGAAGTGTTGATCGAGGCTTATGAAACCGATCGTACGGTGCTTTCCGCGCATTCGGAAAAATTGCCGAGGGCTTCCGATTCCGGCTGGCGCGGCCATTATCATGTGTATTCCCTGCAATCGATGATGCGTCTGGTCAACTGGATCAATATGCGGGGGTTGGCGAGTTTCTGCCTCGAAATGACAGAGGAGACCGATCGCAAGGTGGGGAACGGGCATACGCTCGTCTTGCGCAAGCTGTTGCCGCACGCCATGCCCAATACGGATTATTCGCTCCTGGTCGAATCCTGCATCAATAACGGCGCTTATCAGGAGGCGTTGCGGGCGGCAAAGATCAGCCTGTCGTTCAACTTTTTTCAAC
>JAISWQ010000063.1 GCA_031271025.1 Zoogloeaceae bacterium
GTATCCGAGATTTGCGTACCGGTCTTGCATTCAATCAGCAGCATACGATTACGGTGTATGTAAACGGCATCGAGTTCGTTGAGCGAATAGTTTTTCCCTGGGATGTTGGCAGCATCGAATGGGTCGATACGCAGGGAAACGCCCCAGCAGTCGCTCTCAAGGCATTTGCCGGGAGCATTTTTTTCCAGCTCTTTACCGATGCACCAGCACCATTCTTCCAGCCAACCGCCACCAAGATAGCGCGCGGCGGCTTCGTCACGAAAGCAGCAGGCGGTGTCCAGCAGGCCAAATTGTTTGATTTCGTCGATCAGGTCTTTTTCTTTTCCGCTGAGTTTGTGTGGGGCAACGCAGGCGTGCAAGTTTTTTTTCTCATTGTATTCGTACCAAACGCGGTTCAATTCCTGGATGACGCGTTCGTTCCGGGGAGCGGCGTCCACGAGCCGACGAGTGAGCGCGGCGCGTTTTCCAATGACGTTATCGTCGGGGGCGGCGACCCGCAGCCGGTAACCTTGTGCGGCAAGATAGGTGTCGAGTTTCAGGATATTGACGGGCAGCATGGGGTTGTCCCGGTTGCCGTTGATGTACTCGATGCGGCTGTGTTCGGTATCGCAATATATGATTTCGGCACTACGCGACTGAAAAGCTCCCAGGAAGGCAATGGTCATGAGTTTGGTACCACCGGTGAGGTTGAGAATGCGGCGCGCATCGTGATAGTTGGCGCTGATTTCATCCGCACGCGTGCGCGCCCATTGACGAATCTGGCACAGGTCGTGGTCGGGGCAATCTTCGGGATGGATGCTGACAATATGCACGCCGGCGTATTCCAGCGCGGCCTTCAGAATTTGCGCCCGAGTGTGCATCTCTTTGCTGGTCAGGATCAAGGCGCTGTTGGCCTTGAATCCGGGGTCGTCTTGCAGGTTGGCGATGGCCGGGATCAGGTTGGGCAGGTTTTCACCGCTGGCGAGCAGGATGTGCAGAGTAGTCATGGTCATCTTTCTTCAACGAAGTAGGTTTCGAGGCAAGCATCATATTGTTCTAGTTCATCCGCCGACAATTCCCGCCCACGGTCGGCGGCGGCCACCTTGAGCGATAGGTGCCGGTAACTTGCCCCGCGCGCGCAGACTTCCGCCGCGAGGTTGACCGGCAGCGAGCCGATGACCGTATCGCCCGCGCGCACGGCGGCCATATCCAGGTGCGGCAGATGACGGTCATAGGAGATGCCGTGCTTCTCTATCCATGCCAGCGCACCGGGGTGGCGGGAGACGAAAAAGGTGGTCATGAAGCGGTCCGTTTCAGAAGTTGCTGAAAATGCTGGCATTGGACAGGAAAATCCATGCGCCGGGGCAGGCGGCAAGCTTGCCGTCTCAATAGTTGTCTGGTCTTAGGCATTGCCGTCTTCCTCGGACGCTTCGCCGAACAGAGCGCTCAAATCCTCCAGCACCGGACACCCGTTGCCGGGGCGCACGAGCATTTCCAGTCCCAAGCCCGAGGCAAGCCGCAACAGACGCCGCAAGCCGATGTCGTGTCCGCCGTTTTCGAAGCGCAACACCATCTCGCGGCTGAGCCGGGCGCGCTTGCCCAGCTCAGCCTGTGTCAGGCCCAGTTCCCGGCGACGGTCGGCAAGGATGCCGCGAATTTCGATGCTGTCCATGTGCGGGATATAGCACTTTTTTGGCTGTTTTTCCTATAAAAGTGACGTATGTTGCACCTCGATCCAGGTTTGGAAGCGCAAAGCGGCAAGGCAACATGCGGCCGGCACTCGATTCCCGATTCCCTCTTCGTCTGCACGGTGCGTAACGCCGTGGCCATCCATCGCACTACATCAGCAATGACGGAAGTCACTATTTCGCATTTGGCGTCTCCTGCTGCAAGGAGCCAGCCACTCCTCCCGCAAGTTCCGCCAGTTTCAGTTTTTTGCGGAGATCTTTCACCTCCAGCATTTCCAATCTCGGCAACCAATGCTCAATGGCTTCGGCGGCGGCCTGTTTGTCCGTCACGCTCCAGGCCCCTCCGGTTCTGGCTTTTTCGACAAGCAGCCGTGCCCGATTGTAGTCCGTGCCATAGGGTTTGCCTTTTTTGCCGCCAGTACTGCGGGCGATTTTCGCGCATTCGTTCTTGAATTTCTCGATTTCCCGGCCCGCTTCGCTCAAAGTGGCGAGACCTTGCTCGCGCTTGGCGGAGGCTTCCTCGGCTTGACGTTGTGCTTCGTGTTCAAGCTTCTGCTCGGCGAGCCTGGCATCGGCTATTGTCTTTGCCGCTGTCAGCGCGGAGTAATGTTCTCCTATGTCGGGCCGGTTTTGCGCCTCGCTCTCGCACCATGTTTTGAGTTCGGGCAGATCGCCCTGGGGGTCGACTTCGAGAATCGCCCAGCCGAAAGGAAGCAGATGTTTCCGGTCGTCAGCGGTTTGGGCGGCCAGCCAATAGGTTGTGGTTCGGGGCAGGTATTTGGGCGGCTGTCCCTGTTTACCCATGATTTTTATTTCCGCCGCTTGCGTCAGTGTCTTGCTTTCCGCGCCGCCGTATCGCCCCAGGCGTACCAGCATGGCCTTACCTTCTTCCAGGCGGATTTCCAGGCTACTGTTCAACAAGGCTTCAATGGCGCGCTTCCAGTCAGGATTGACCAGACCGGTTTTATCCATTTCGGCAAGTTCCGCGCGCAGGCGCGGCAGGTGATACGCATTGGAATCCCTGGCAATTTGCGCAAGATTCGGACGCATGGCCGGACGGGGAACATTGCGCTTATCCTCGGCATTTCCTTTGTTGCCCAAATCCTGCACCGTGATTTCGGCGGTCAGCGCCCGGTATTGGCCGGGCAGAATGCACTCCTTGCGCGCTACGATGCCCTTGGGCGATTTTTCCTGCCCCGTCGCTCGGTCAAACTTGGGGCGTTTGTAGCGATTGACGGCATAGAGCACGCTCCTGTCCAGACGCTCGCCCGACATTAGGTCGCCCACTTTCAGGAGCCGTAACGGGCTGGTGGAGAAATCGCCGTCCAGCAGGCGCATTGCCAGTTTGGCGCTGTTCCTCTTTTCATCCTTGTCGGTAACGGGCTGCCCATTATTCAGCCTGTCCATCAGGGCGGTCCGCAGCGCGCCTTTCAGGCTGCTGCCCGGAATGTAGGGCGTATTGCGGCTGTGCGCGTGGCGCTCGATGGTGAATTGGTTGAATACCCTGTTGCCACCCGCTTCCAGATTGGCGACCCGGCCGATCTTGTTGCCGTAGTCACGGGCAACGCCGCTGGCGACGGACATCAGGATGTGGAAAAGCGGTCTGAAACGGTCCTGGTTGTCCCGAAAGAATTGCTGAATGCCCAGCAGATTTCCCTTCTCGCCCAGGCTTGCCAGCTTCCCGGCAAGCTGTTCCGGCAATACCGCGCGGCTGGGATCGAAGCCGTAGAGCAGTTTCTTCTCGGCATCGATCACGTAATTGGTCGGCTCAAAGTCTTCACCGCAACCGATGTGAATCGGTGACAGCGGCGTCAGCGCGACTTTATGCCGGATAAGAAATTCGTTCATTGCGGGTACTCCACACAAATACCGACGACCGGCGCGTAGCCCTGAGCGACGGCTTCCGGCTGACTGACGGAGACGCCGCCCAGCCCTTGCCCGATGCAGGATGGCGTTTCCGGTCTTCTTTCGGCGAAGGCGAACA
>JAISWQ010000140.1 GCA_031271025.1 Zoogloeaceae bacterium
GAACGGGCATGGCAAGACGCCGCTCTGGCTGGTAGGCGTCGGTGACAGAACCGCTTACCTCATAGACGCGCAAGCCGAAGTCGCGAGCAATACGGCCAAGCCGACGAAAACGCAGAAAGCCAAGTCCGCCGCCGGCAGAAAGCCGAAAGCCGCCAAGGGGACGGCAAGGCAGAAACGCGCCGGAAAACGCGAAACGGCTTCGCAGGCGGAAGAACCCGCCACTCCGCTCGTGGATTTCTGAGACTCATACGCGGCATTTGAACTTCCTGTCTACGTCTTCCTTACCGAAGACGTAAACCTTGGATACCGAGCGATGAATGACGAACGGCGGACTCCGCAAGGGGTTCGCTGTCTGGCAGAGCGGCCGGTAATTGCCTCGCGCCACAGCGGGGCGTTTGCTTGCGGAGTCGGCGTCATGCCTTGACCTTTCGGACGTCCGCAGGGGATCGAGACCGGGGGTTTCGGTGAGGCCGCTTGATAGCGGCGATTCTGATACATGGGGAAACGTCTGTTCGATCTTGCACTGAGCCTCGGTGCCGGGCTGCCGTTGGTTTTGCCTCTTCTATTCATCGCTCTCCTGGTGCGATTGAGCTCCGAAGGTCCGGCCCTGCACTGGTCCGATCGGGTGGGCAGGAACAACGCCCTGTTCAGAATGCCGAAATTCCGCAGCATGCGCATGGGCACACCGCCGGTGGCGACGCACATGCTGGAAAATCCCGCGGCGCATCTTACGCCCTTCGGATCGTTCCTGCGGCAGACGAGCCTCGACGAACTGCCACAGCTATGGAGCATCCTCAAAGGGGACATGAGCTTCGTCGGGCCGCGTCCGGCGCTCTTCAACCAGGACGATCTGATCGCGCTACGCACCGAGGCCGGGGTACACACGCTGGCGCCGGGACTGACCGGCTGGGCGCAGATCAACGGCCGCGACGAACTGCCGATTCCCGAAAAGGTCAAGTTCGACGCCGAGTATCTACGCCGCCGTTCCTTTGGCTTCGACCTGTGGATTCTATGGCTGACCGTGCTGCGGGTCATCGGGCGCGACGGGCTGTCGCATTGATCGATGGTCCGGGACATCGATCGACGCGCTGTCTTCAGCATATTGCCAATCGTCCCCGTCTCCGGAAAAACAGACATCATCAACCATGCCTGTCGGTACGGGACGCGAACGGTGATTCATGATCAATGCCATGGGAAACAAAATGATCGGCCAATAATCATCCGGGTTCCCTATCAGTTGCCCCCCGTCAAAGCATTGGGCAAGCAAACCTGTCAACAAGTAAGCACCCCATGCGTCTCGATTTTTCCAAGCCGTTCTCAATGTCCAGAAACTGATGACCCAAAAAAGCAGCAAAGAGACCAATCCGGTATACAAGGCGAAAGATTGATAAAGACCGTGTGCATGATTGATGATGGCGCCGTTACTCAATAACCTGGCAGAGTGGAATTCCCCGCCGCATCCGAGCCAGACGCCGCAGTTTTGCAAATCCTGCCAAAGAAGAGACCATAACTCGAAACGATAGGAATCCGCGCGTGCGATCAGACTCCGAACGATTGGGGAAAACCACCAGAGCAATAGTCCTAGAATCAGGATTCCGGCAATGCCGGAGATCACCTTGACGCGGGCGCGGGGAAAAAATCGCCACGTCCAGGTCACATAGCCCAGGATCAAGGCGCCAAACAAGCCGACGAGAGCGCTTCGCGTCTGCATGACGAAGATCAGGAAAATTCCGCAAAAGAAAACCGCGGCAGCCAGTTCCGCCCATCGTCTTTCCCGAGTCCAGACCGGCAAAGCCAGAACGAATGCCGCCGCCAGCCAGATTGCGCCACTTTGTCCCCAAAGCCTGCCCAACATGGGAATTTGCCGCAGACCGGAAGAATAATCCCCATGAATCCAGAAATACAGGAGGGAGAACAGAAAATAAAGTTGCAGCAACCAGAACTGTCCCCTGGCGAAAATCGGGGCACGAAAAGGGTGTGGAGAGATCAAACGCCCGGCGACCAGCAGAAACAAAACGGTGTACAGGATGTGTTTCAAATATTGCGCGGGCAGATCATTGACGATCCAGCCTTGCAGAATCGCCCATACGACCAACCCTCCCCAGAGCAAGGCTTCCGGACGGCGCAAAGCCAGATTCGCACGCGGATGAAAGAGTAAAGCCGGGATCGCGGGAAGAGCAATGAGCGCATAGTACACATTGTTTCCCGCCTTGTTGGAGGGGATGAACAAGAAACTGGCCAGAAACACCAGGATGGCGAACGTGAAATAGCGCGTGAGCGGTCTCTCGGATGGCAGGAAATGGAAAATTTTCATTTTTTTTACAAGCTCATATCGGAATGAAGGCAGCGCGAAATTATAGACGTAGTCCCAGCCGCAAGCGTTCCAGAAGACCAGGCAGCGGATTGGGGCGAAGAGGCGGAACGAGGGCGGCGACGATGCGTTCGCCAATACGGTCGAAGCGGTATTCGCGTTCGACCAGCGCCTGGCCCGCGGCGGCGATGGCTTTCATGCGCTCAGGCATGGCGCGCAGCCGCGCGATTTTTTCCGTCAGATCGTCGACGTTGCGATAGAGCACGAGATTTTCCATGTCGCCGAACCCCAGGGCGCGGTTTTCCGTTTCACCCTGGTCCCAGGCGCAGAGCACGCAACCGCAAGCCATGGCCTCGAAATTTTTTATCATGTATTCGCCCATGCCCACGTCCGCACTCACGAAAAAGCGGATGCGGTTCAGCATGGCGGCATACTCTTCGCCGGACTTCGTGCGCGCCACCACGAGCGGCAGTCGCGCCCTGATCGCTTCCAACATGACCTTGCGCTTGGAATAGGCATCGTTTCCGATGCTGCCGACGAAGCCCAGTTCGATGTCCCGTTCACCTTGCCGGTTGGCGAGCAAGGCCGGGTCGTAACCTTTGGGGACGAAAACGGCATCCACCCCCTTGGCTTTCAGCTTTTCCGTTACCTGCCAGCCGGAAGCCAATACCCGCGCGGCGGGCAGGCGCCGGTAATGGGCGCTGAATTTGCCTTGGTATTTGCCAGGAAAATCGTCCTGCCAGGCATCGTGTTCAAGAATGACGAGATTTGGCAGGCTGCGAATGAACAGCGGCTGGCGTATTTCTTTTTTGAAGCGCAGGAAGAATACGATGCGCTCGTAAGCGGCAACGTCGATGTTTTCCCGGAAATAGCGGCGCAGATTGGCCTGCTCGCCGCTGGAAAGCCAGCGCAAATCGCATTCGCTGTGCGCGGCGACGGCATCATAGAGGCGGTCAAGAATGATCCGCTGTTCCTTTTGTACGAGGAAAAGGATTTTCATTTTTGCCGGTGCAGGTCTTGTTCGATCGGGCGTGTCAGTGGGCGGCGACACGGAGAATCCTTGGTAGCGATTGGCGCGCGTATTTCAGCAACCCACGCAGAGTCTTGAGGTTCCAGTGCTGCATGGGCAGTTGCGCAAGCAGTTCGCGCGCAAAGGCTCTATCCCTGTCGACGGCCTTGAGAAACCATGAGTTGATGAGTCTCGCGCGGATTCGCTCGTAGTCTGGATGGTCGGCGTAATCGGCATAGGTGGCAAGAAAACTCTCGGCCATGAGACGTGGATTCTTGTAAGTGTTGCTGGGATGTATGCGATAACGCGCCAGGAGCATTGGCATGCGATCAATGGTGTAGCCGGCACGGGTAATTTTGAACTGAATGTACAGGTCTTCCAGGCGTATGTCCGGGTTGAAACCTCCTACCTCGTCCAGCACGCTTTTGCGAAACATTTGCGTTGCGATTTGTGGAACCAAGGACTTTCTGGGTATGAAAATATCGTCAAAGCAGAGACATTGCGCACCGACGCCACGCTGATTCTGGCGAGCATCCGGCAGGGGATCGCCGTTGCTGTCAATGAATTCGGAATTGCCACCAACGATGCCTGTGCCGGGATGCTCCGCGAGGTACGCAACTTGCGCGGTGATGCATCCCGGCAGCATGACATCGTCTGAACCCAAAAAAACGATCAGGCTGCCACGAGCGCGGGCAAGCGCGTCGTTGTAGGTTTTGGTGATCCCCTGGTTGGATTGCGTGCGGAAATCGAAGCCATGCGTTTCGGCCAAGGGACGGATGTGCGCCACGCTATCGTCGCTTGAACCGTCATCAATCACGAGTAATTCGAGCCTGGGATAATCCTGTGCCAGTACACTTTTAATTGCTTCTTCGACGTAAAGCGCGTGATTGTAGCAACTGATAATGACTGTAACGAGTGGTTTGCCCTCTACCATGATATTTCCTCGAATCCCTGTACACTGATTTGCCAATTCTGCTTCTGTGCCAATTGCCATATGGCTTCTGGCAAAGGATCAGGCTGCGTGCGCCATTTATTTTTCCAGACCATGAAATGCAGATAAGGAAACTCGCGTTGTCCGTCTTTGTCGTTCGTCAACCGCCCTTCCGTCCAGAACCAGCGCGATGGAAAACTCTTGCTGCCGTCCGTCCAGGGGATTCTTGCGTTTGGGGTGCTGTACGCTTCCCGGAAAACACTTTTGCGTCGCAAAGGATTGAACAGGCCGACGAATTTGAAAAGAGGGGGCGGAAAATTCTTTCGCCAGAGAAAGAGACGTGAAAACGCACCCTCGTCAAGGGCTTGGTGTGGTCCACAGAAACACCGTTGCCAGTCGGGAATCCTCTTGAACAGGCCGTTCATGCGCGGATTGTTGCGAATCAGGCATAGATGCCCGGATATACGGCGCGCGTGATTTGAAATCAGGTCATGGCCCTGCAAAAGTTCTTCCGTGAAAAAATCGCGCAATTTCCCATAAATCACGTCAATGTCGCCGAACCCCCAGAAGTCGTACCCCTGCAAGATGTCTTCATGAATGAACCCGTACGTTGGCTTGATGTCGCAAAGTTTGTAGGGGTTGGCGGGGTGAAAGCCTATACCGAGCCTGCCGGAGACGTGAGAGAGATAATCTTCATAGCGGATGGCTCGTATGCGCACGTTGTCCGGCAGATCATCGGGTTGTCCGCAATCGCTGAAAAAATGCCAATCGATATCCGGGTTCCTGCGGCAACTTTCCAGAAAAAATGGCATCCAGAACGGCCAGCGCCCGAAGTAGGGAATCACGAAGCAGATGGATGGCTTTTTCATATCGATCGTTCTACGGTTCAAGCTCTTTCCAGTTTGCCTCTCGCCTCGAGAATCGCCCGGATCATCGGCAGGCCGAAGAAACAGCGGCGGCCGGCATCGTCGGAAAAAAGCGTGTCCAGCCGTTGCCGGCCCCGCTCGGCACAGGCGCGCCGACGCTCCCCGGCGTCGTCCCCGGTCATGAATTCGACCAGCCCGCGAGCCAGCGCTTCCGGGTCTTTCAACGGGAAAAGTTGACCGGGATCGCCGACTACTTCCGGTGCACCACCGCAGTCGGTCGCTACGACCGGCACGTCGGCGGCCATCGCTTCGAGCAGGACCATGCCGAACGGCTCATGATCCGAACTGAGCGCGAATAGGTCGAAGGCGCGAAAGAAACGCCGGACGTTCGGGATTTGACC
>JAISWQ010000189.1 GCA_031271025.1 Zoogloeaceae bacterium
ATCCCGGCGTGTCGTCGGCAGCAACGGTTCGACCAACGCCCAGAATTCGTCCGAGATTTCCCACGTGCGCGTCCTTTCCATCCGTTTCTCCTTCACTGAATGTTTATTGCATAACATGCGCAGACTAGCAGAGAAAGCTGACTTTGTATAGGACTATTTACGGATAAGTACTAAAGTGGACAGATTCAAAAGCTCGTAACACGGTTAACCCGAAGTTGAGTGCAATTAATTGTCCAGGACGGTTGGAAAGGTAGCACAAGGCACTACGCACGGGTTTTTCTGCTTGGCTTTCCGGTTCCGCGTGCGCCTTGAGCGCGGCGAGCACCTCAGCGTTTCGTCCCGACTTGAACCGCGCTTTTTGTTCCTCCATCCAGACGCGAGGCGTCTCGGAGCAACCTGGCGCTGCTGTGGCCATCCGCCGCGAAATCAACGATGTACCGTTGCAACGGCTCGGCATGCAATCTCCGCGCGCTCGGAAAAAGGACGCCGCTGCCGGCCTTGCCTGTCCCGATGGAGGATTTCCTCGACCGCTATTCTGCCAAGACTGCTGTACCAGTAGAGCTGTTTTTTTATAGCGTTCATTCTCGACCCGCGCCGTTTCATCCGCAACCACCTTCACCTGACGTTGCGCCCAATCCTGCAGGATTTCCTGTCCCAACGCGTTGATCTCCTGGATCGCCCCTTGAGCATCAGCCGCACGGAACACACTTCCTTCTCGGTTCTCTATCAAGTCTCCGTTCTACCCTCGCCAGCAACTCCGGGTGGCCTTTCAGACGCGCCAGCAGCTTCTTTTCCGATACCTTGACCTTGAATTCTTTACGTTGCGCTTTCATTTACGGCGCCTCAAAAAGTCATGCAATGGCTTCACAACCAATATCCATACCATAAATTATCCCGGTGGCATCCTCCACTTTCAATTGCACCCGCGGGATAGTGTTACCCTGCCATTTCTGCGCTTCTCCGTTTATAATTTGCTGTTTTCAACCGGAGTTTCCGCATGAATCTCGCAGCCCTTCCCATCGGCAAGGACATCCCCAACGACTTCAACGTCGTCATCGAAATCCCCGCCAACACGCCGGGCGTCAAGTATGAGCTGGACAAGGATTCCGGCGCTGTGCTGGTGGATCGCTTCATGGCGACGCCCATGCATTATCCCTGCGATTACGGTTTTATTCCGCACACCCTTTCCGAAGACGGCGACCCGGTCGACGTGCTGCTCCTTTCGCCTTACCCGCTGCTGCCTGGTGTCGTCGTGCGCGCGCGTCCGCTGGGCATCCTGGAAATGGAAGACGAAGCCGGTGTAGATGCCAAACTCGTTGCCGTACCGGTCTCCAAGCTCACCCCGATCTACGATGACCTCAAGGATATCGACGACCTGCCGCAAAGCCTGCGTAACCAGATCAGGCATTTCTTCGAGCATTACAAGGATCTGGAAAAAGGCAAGTGGGTCAAGGTGAAAGACTGGCAGGACGTGGCAGCCGCCAAGGCGGAAATTCTCGCCTCCGTGAAACGCTACGAAGCCAGCAAGTAAAGCGGAGACTGCCCGCAAAAATCAACGACAGTCCTTCGGGACTGTCGGTCTGATGCCCCCTCCCCAATGGCTACGGTCGAAACCCTCCGTAAGGCCGGGGTCTTACCCTCGTACCGATTTTTCCGGGCGGGGTTTCAAACAGGAGTTAGTTTTACGATGAAAAAAATCGAGGCCATCATCAAACCCTTCAAGCTCGACACCGTGCGTGAGGCGCTTTCCGAAATCGGCATCGCGGGGCTTACCGTAACCGAGGTCAAGGGTTTCGGACGTCAGAAAGGGCACACGGAACTCTATCGCGGCGCAGAATATGTCGTGGATTTTCTGCCCAAGATCAAACTGGAAATCGCGCTTCCCGACGAACGCGTGGAGGTTGCCATCGACACGATCTGCCGCGCCGCCAACACGGGGAAAATCGGCGACGGCAAGATTTTTGTCCTGCCCGTGGAAGAAGTCGTCCGCATTCGCACCGGGGAAACTGGCGAAGCGGCTGTGTAGAGCAGGAGTCAGGGAGCAGGCCATACCTCGCGCATGGCCCTGTGTTATGTCATACCGGCATAAGAATATGCCGACAAATCCACTTGAGTTTCCATGAGCGCAGTTACAATCGTGCGCCAATACGCCAGTCATGCGTTTTTCTGGCGCCGCCACGACGAAAAGACAAGCGGAAAGCTTACGGGCGGCACATTTCCCAACCCTTGGAAGGAATTTCCTCCATGCAACTTGTCATCAATGGCGACGCCAGGACGTTCGCCGAAACGCAGCTTTCCGTCTCCGATCTCTTGCGGCTCGAATCGGTTGAATTGCCGGACATGGTGTCCGTGCAGATCAATGACGACTTCATCAACCGCCCGGACTACGACACGACGGCGGTCAGGGAAGGCGATACGGTGAACTTTCTCTACTTCATGGGAGGCGGGCAGTGAGGGATTTCAGCGAAACCGAACTGGAGCGTTATTCCCGCCACATCCTGCTCGCGGATGTCGGTATCGAGGGGCAGGAAAAAATCCTGGAAAGCAAGGTGCTCATCATCGGCGCGGGCGGCCTGGGCGCGCCCATCGCCTACTACCTCGCGGCGGCGGGCGTCGGCACACTGGGGATTGTCGATGGCGACGTGGTCGACCTCTCCAACCTGCAACGGCAAATCATCCACACGACGGCGGAAGTCGGCGTCCCCAAGGTGGAATCCGCCCAACGCAAGATCGCGGCGCTCAACCCGGACGTCACAGTCGAAACCTACCGGACGATGCTGGATGCCAGCAACATCCTTGAAATTCTCGAACCCTACGATTTCATCATTGACGGCACTGACAACTTTGCCGCCAAATTCCTGATCAACGACGCCTGCGTGCTCGCGGGGAAACCCTATTCACACGGCGGGATCCTGCGCTTTACCGGCCAGACAATGACCATAGTCCCGCGTAAAACCGCCTGTTATGCCTGCGCCTTCCACCGTCCGCCGCCTGCGGGCGCGGTACCGACCTGCGCTTCCGCCGGGGTGCTGGGCGCCATTGCCGGGATGCTGGGAACGATCCAGGCCGCCGAGGCGCTCAAGGTCATCCTTGGCCTTGGCGAACCGCTTTACAACCAGCTCCTCACGTTCGACGCCAAAACCATGAATTTCAGGAAGACGACGCTGAAACCCAATCCGCATTGCCGGGTTTGCGCGGGTTCCGGCATCCAGAAACTGGAAGACTACGAACAACCCGTGTGCGACCTGAAGCCGCAGTAATCCGCCCCGCCATGCTGAAAATTCCGCAATCCCTTTACGACGCCCTCATCGCCCACGCCCGGCGCGACCTGCCCAACGAGGCCTGCGGCTATCTGGGCGGCACGGCGACGGGAGAAGAACGCCGCGTCAACGCGCATTTTCCGCTCACCAATGTCGACGCCTCCCCCGAACATTTTGGCTTCGACCCCGCCGAACAATTCGCGGCGATGAAGGCCGCCAGCGCCCAGGGCGGACGCCTGATCGTCTGCTACCACTCGCATCCGGCAACCCCCGCGCGGCCTTCGGAAGAGGATATTCGCCTCGCCTATGACCCCAATATCAGCTACCTCATCGTCTCGCTGGCCGCCGCCGAACCCGTGGTCAAAGCCTTCCGCATCCAAAAGGGCGCAGTGGAAGCGGAAAGCATCGAGGTGACAACATGACCGGCTACCGCATTCCCCAGCGCGTCCACGACGATTTCGGAATTTTCCGCCGTCAGCACGCCGATTACCTCGCCGGACGGCTGGATGCGCTCGTCTTCAAGACGCTGCGCGTGCCCTTCGGTATTTATGAGCAGCGTACCCCGGACACCTACATGGTGCGGGTAAAACTCACCGGCGGTCTGATTACGCCCGCGCAACTTGCCGCGCTCGCCGATCTTGCCGAAACCTGCGCCAACGGCAGGTTGCACGTGACCACGCGCGGCGGTGTGCAACTCCACTATGTGAAGCCGGAAAATTTTCTGCGCGTGGTGGAAGGATTGCATCAGGCGGGGTTGACCGGACGCGGCGGTGGCGGGAACACGGTGCGCAACATCACCGCTGATCCTTATGCGGGCGTGGCGCCGGACGAAGCCTTCGACGTCACGCCCCATGCGCTTGCCATGACAGAAAAGATGCTGGCGCAAAAGGATTCCTACGCCCTGCCGCGCAAGTTCAAGATCGCCTTCAGCGGTTCTGCCGCTGACCGGGGCGGCGCAACCTTTTCCGACGTGGGTTTTATCGCCAGACTCCAGAACGGACAGCGCGGCTTTCGCGTCCATGTCGCGGGCGGCATGGGCGCGCATTCCCGGTTGGGACATCCCTTTCTTGATTTTCTGCCGGAAGCGGAAATTTTTTTGCTCGCGCAGGCGATCAAGGAAGTTTTCGACGCCAGAGGCAACCGTCGCAACAAGCACGCCGCGCGCTTGCGCTTTCTGGTCGAGGAACTGGGAGCGGAAACCTTCCGGGCGCTGGTGGAAGAAAAAATCACCGCCCTGCGCCCCCAAGGCGACTGGGAAATCGGGCTGGACGCAGGATTTTCCCCCGCGCCTCTGCCAGATATCCCGGCCAACCCCGCAGAGGTTGGAACGCCGGAATTCCTGCTCTGGTTTTCCCGTTTCGCCACACCGCAAAAGCAGTCCGGTTATTACGCGCTCAAGATTCCGCTCCAATTGGGCGATCTTCCCGTCGCGCACGCGCGGGCACTGGCAGAGGCGCTACTGGCCGTTGCGCCGCACGCGGAAGAAACCCTCCGTTTCGCGGGCGACCAGAACCTCTATCTGCGCAATCTTTCCGCCCCGGCCCTGCACGCGCTCTATCCGGTGCTCAGGGAATTGTCGCCGCTCACCCAATATCCGGCGCTTCTGGGCGATGTGGTGGTCTGTACCGGCGCGGCCACCTGCCAGTTGGGGATCACCGTGCCGCGCGGGGCGCAGCTTGCGCTGGAAAAGAAGCTGATCGCTTCCCGCCTTGATCTCGATGCCGCGCAGGGATTGAAAATCCACATGTCCGGCTGTCCCAACAGTTGCGGCAGGCACGAAATTGCCGACCTGGGCTTTTTCGGCAAGGCTTCGCGCAAGGATGGTCAGCTTTATCCCGCTTACAACGTCTTCGTCGGCGCGCGCATCGGCGATGGCGTTACCCGCTTTGCCCGCAAGGCGGGCGAAGTGGCCGCTTTCCATCTGCCCGCTTTCGTACAGGAAACACTCGCGCTCTGGCTTCAGGAAAAGCCGCGTCACGCAAGCTTTGCCGACTGGACGGATGCCGGTGGCGATGCCGCCATCACCGCGCTTGCCCGTCGCTTCGAGGCAGTCCCCAACTTCGACGACGACAGGAATCCCTATTTCGACTTTCAGGCACGGGAAATTTTTTCCCTGAAAGGACGCGGTGCCGGCGAGTGCAGCGCGGGCATGTACGACCTCATCGAAGCCGACAAGAAGGCGCTGAACACGGCCTTGAAAGCAACGGATACACCGGAAACCCTCACGCAAATTCGCCTCTTCGCCGCGCGTATGCTGCTGGTGACACGCGGTGAGGAAGCCCGCGATGAAGCCGAAGTTCTGCAAGCCTTCCGCAAACAGTTTGTGGATTCCGGTCTCATCGCCGCCGAATTCGCGCCCTTGCTGGAAGGCGCGGCGCAACCCGCCGTGCGCGCGCTGGCCGAGGCGGTAATCGCCCTCTACGGCACGATGGACAACACCCTGAAATTCGCGGCGGAAAAGGCGGCGGAACCCCCAAAGCCAACGCCCGTTGCCGCAGCAACGGCAGGCGACACGGAAATCCACCGTTGCAAGGATTACCGGGGCGTGGCCTGCCCGATGAATTTCGTCAAGACCAAGATGGATCTGGCGCAGATGCAATCCGGCCAGCTTCTGGAAATTCTGCTCGACGACGGCGCTCCCATCGAAAACGTGCCGCAATCGGTCAGGGGCGAAGGCCACGCCGTGCTCGCCCAAACCCGCGAAGGCGAAGCCTGGCGCGTCAGAATACGCAAGAAGTAGACACACAAGCCTCCCAAGCCCTTCCGACAAAAATCAGGAGCGCTTTTGAGCGTGCGGCTCCGCCGTGAATTCATCGTAAAACCAACTCCGGTTTGAAACCCCGCCCGTAAGAAAGGTGCGAAAGTTGGAACCCCGGCCTGAAGGCCGGGGTTTCGACCGTAGCCATTGGGGAGGGGAAAGAAACCCCTTCCCAATGGCGTTTGACCGACAGCCCTGAAGGGCTGTCGCTGATTTTTGCTGC
>JAISWQ010000105.1 GCA_031271025.1 Zoogloeaceae bacterium
CTTCACCACGCCCAACGCTTCCCGGCTCTTGCGGTAGCGCAACCAGCCCAGCTTGGGCAGGAATATCCGGGCATTGCCCGCGTCCAGCTTGATTTGCTTCGGGTCGGGATAGCGGAAACTGTCGTGGCGGCCTTTCTGCTTGAAACGCGGGAAGTCCGCGCGCTTCTCGAAAAAATTCCGGTAGGCGCGTTCCAGGTCTTTCAGTGTTTGTTGCAAGGGGTGTGTGGGCGCATCTTTCAGCCAGGGCGTTTCTGTGCCGTTTCGCCAGCCCGTGAGCAACTTGCACAGCCCGGCGTAACCCAGCTTCTTTTCTCCAGCTTCATATCGCGCCTTCTGCAAGGCCAACGCCTTGTTATAGACAAACCGGCACGACCCGGCGAAGCGGCGCATGGCGTGTGCCTGTTCGCCATTCGGCATCAGTTCGTACTTGAAGGCTTGAAGACGTTGCATGACATGCATTATACCGGCGCGCAGCAAACGCTACATTGACCGCCAAAAGGACGCCTGCGGCGTCCGCGCTATCCTTCCCCGCCCTGAAGGATGGGGCTTGCCGCGCACCGGGTCAATCCGAAGTGACGGTTGAAGGTGGAGGTGGTTCGTTCCCCATTTTCGTCATTGCGAGGGGCGCAAGCCCCGTGGCAATCCATGCGCTTTTCTGCATGGCTTTTCGACCCTGATGGCTGAGCTTTCCACGCTCGTGCGCACCTGCCGCGTACCGGGCGCAGCGACCGATGTGCTGCCCTTCGAAATACTCACCACGCCCACAGCGGCGCAATGCCGCGCGCTCGATCTCATCGAACGAATCTGAATGTAGTCAGAAACCTGACCCCCAAACTCATGGCCAAACCTTGCCACTCAGGGGAAAACCCGGCCAATAAGGGGAAGAATTGCGGTTTGAAACAGCTTCTCGGAAGATTGAGGACGAAACGGTGGATGAGACCAGACAGTAAACTTATATCTTATATATAACAGTTGACTTGTCCATCCGCTTCCGGCATGATGCGGCGCATGGCAGAACACCCCCTCTGCCTTTCGTCTCCGCGCCATCCGCCTGCGGGGGCAACCCGCACGTTGCCTGCGTTACATCGCCGGTTGCGTTCGTCCTTCGCCGTATCCACGGCGCATTTGCCGCTTTGGCCCGCAACGCCCGCCTTTTCTTACACGCGCGTTGTTCGCCGGTGGCGCACGAACAGCTTTTTTTCCTTGCCGGGATAGGCACGGAAAGGAATCGATCCAACCCTCTGTATCTGCTTGCAACAAGGAGATTTTCATGCCATCTGTCCTCAGACCGTGTGCTGCCCTCCGTTTCACGGAAACCCTGGGCGCAACGGAAACCGGGTTGTTTACCCCGGACGCGCAAATTTTTCTGGCCGAACTGGCCGAAGCCTTTCAGCCCCGCCGCGATGCCCTGCTGGCACGGCGGAACGAAGTGCAGCAAAAAATGGATTTGGGCTCGCTGCCCGATTTTCTGCCAGAAACCGCCGCCATCCGCGCCGCCGACTGGAAGATTCGCGGTATTCCCGCTGATTTGCAGGATCGCCGCGTGGAGATCACCGGCCCCGCCAGCGACCGCAAAATGGTCATCAACGCCCTGAACGCCAAGGTCAAGGTCTTCATGGCGGATTTTGAGGATGCGCTTTCTCCCACCTGGGAAAATGTGATCGCAGGACAAAAAAACCTGTACGACGCCGTGCGCGGCAACATTGATTACAGCAGCGCCGAAGGCAAGTCCTATCGTCTCAAGTCCGATCCCGCCGTACTGATTTGCCGTGTGCGCGGTCTGCATCTGCCGGAAAAACATGTCCTCTGGCAGAACCAGCCGCTGGCCGGGGCGCTTTTTGATTTTGCGCTCTATTTTCACCACAACCACCGCACCTTGCTGGACAAGGGCAGTGGCCCCTATTTTTACCTGCCCAAACTGGAATCCTGGCATGAGGCCGCCTGGTGGCACGATGTCTTCTGTTTTACGGAAGACCGTTATGGTCTGGCGCGCGGCACGATCAAGGCCACCGTGCTGATCGAAACCCTGCCCGCCGTCTTCCAGATGCACGAAATCCTGCACGCGCTGAAGGATCACATCGTGGCGCTCAATTGCGGGCGCTGGGATTACATCTTCAGCTATATCAAAACGCTGAAAAATCATGCGGATCGCAGCCTGCCCGATCGGCAGAGCGTGACGATGGATCAGCCTTTTCTCGACGCCTATTCGCGCCTGCTCATCAAGACCTGCCACCGGCGCGGGGCACTGGCAATGGGCGGCATGGCGGCCTTCATTCCCACCCAGAACACGGACAAAAACGCCGAAGTCTTCGCCAGGGTACACGCCGACAAGGCGCGGGAAGCGGGCAACGGCCACGACGGCACCTGGATTGCGCATCCGGGTCTGGCGGAGATCGCGCTTGCCGTATTCGATACGGCGCTCGCCGGACATCCCAACCAGCTTCATGTCTTGCGCGAGGCGGATGCTCCCATTTCCGCCGCGCAATTGCTGGAACCCTGCGCGGGCGCGCGTACCGAGGCGGGTTTGCGCACCAATCTGCGCGTTGCCCTGCAATATCTGGAAGCCTGGCTTTCCGGCAACGGCTGCGTGCCCATCTACAACCTGATGGAAGACGCCGCGACGGCGGAAATCTGCCGTGCTTCCATCTGGCAATGGCTGCGCCACGGAAAAACGCTGGATAACGGCCAGCCCGTGACCCGTGCGCTGTTTACTGCCTGCCTTCAGGAAGAAACCAGCGTCGTGCGCCATGAAGTGGGCGAATCCCGTTTTACGGCGGGACGTTTTCTGGAAGCGGCGGAACTGCTGGCGCAACTCGTCACCGCCGAAGCGCCCGCCGATTTTTTGACCCAGCCCGGTTACGACTGGCTGAATTGATGTTTGCGTCGAATAGCGAGCGCGCTTCAAGCCGCGCCGCCACATTCGACCTTTTCCCTCATTTTTCAAGGAGTTTCACATGCGTCAACATCCCCAATCCCGCGCAGCGCGTATTGCCGCCCTGGAACACGACTGGAAACACAATCCCCGCTGGCGGGACATTCGCCGTCCCTATGCCGCCGCTGAAGTCATCGCGCTACGGGGCGCGGTCAACCCCGAATGCACGCTTGCCCGGCGTGGCGCGGAAAAACTCCGGACGCTCCTGACCGGCGGCGCGAAAAAGGGCTATGTGAACAGCCTGGGCGCGATCACCGGCGGTCAGGCGTTGCAACAGGCCAAGGCCGGGATTGAAGCCATCTACCTTTCCGGCTGGCAGGTTGCCGCCGACGGCAATCTCGCCGCCGCCATGTATCCCGACCAATCGCTCTATCCCGCCAATTCCGTGCCCGCGATGGTAGCGCGCATCAACAACACCTTCCGCCGTGCCGACCAGATTCAGTGCGCCAACGGTCTGGAGCCGGGGGATGCGGGTTTCATCGATTATTACCTGCCCATCGTCGCCGATGCCGAAGCGGGATTCGGCGGCGTGCTGAACGCCTTTGAACTGATGAAGGCGATGATCGAGGCTGGAGCCGCCGCAGTGCATTTTGAAGACCAGCTCGCCTCGGTGAAAAAATGCGGACACATGGGCGGCAAGGTGCTGGTGCCGACGCAGGAAGCCATCCAGAAACTCGTCGCCGCGCGCCTGGCCGCCGATGTGCTGGATGTACCGACCCTTGTCGTCGCCCGCACCGACGCGGACGCTGCCGCGCTGCTCACCTCGGAGGTTGATCCCAATGACCAGCCTTTTCTCACTGGCGAGCGCACGGCGGAAGGTTTTTTCCGCACCCGCGCGGGTCTCAAGCAGGCGATCAGCCGGGGAATCGCCTACGCGCCTTACGCCGACCTGATCTGGTGCGAAACCTCCACGCCTGATCTTGCCGCCGCGCGCACGTTCGCCGAGGCCATTCACGCCAAATTTCCGGGCAAGGCGCTCGCCTACAACTGCTCGCCCTCGTTCAACTGGAAAAAGAATCTGGATGACGCCACCATTGCCCGTTTCCAGGAAGAACTCGCGGCGATGGGCTATGTTTACCAGTTCATCACCCTGGCGGGCATCCACAACATGTGGTTCAACATGTTCGACCTGGCGCACGCCTACGCGCAAGGGGAAGGGATGCGCCACTACGTGGAAAAGGTACAGGAACCGGAATTTGCCGCTGCCAGCCGGGGCTACAGCTTCGTCGCGCACCAGCAGGAAGTCGGCGCGGGCTATTTCGACCGGGTGACCACCGTCGTACAGGGCGGCGCTTCTTCCGTGACGGCGCTGTCAGGGTCAACGGAAGAAGCGCAGTTTTGAGACAAGCCCCCACAGATGGAAGCGTGGGGAAAAATCCAGGATCAGAGCTTCACCTGTAAAAGCGAGGGGCGCGGCATGCCGCGCCCCTGCGGGCGCGACCGAAGGTGATGGGTAGCCTCTCGTCATTGATGCTGCGCGAGATCGGGCGCAAGCGATGTACCGCCCTTCGAAATATGCACCACGCCGTCACACGCTCGATCCCATTTTCAAGCGGCGCAGAAGCCCACGGGTGGAAGCGTCCAGGGCGGAGGCGTCGGCCTCGCCCGTCAGGTGCGGCAGAATGCTTTTGGCCATGTATTTGCCCAGTTCCACCCCCCACTGATCGAAGGCGTTGAGATTCCAGAGTATCCCCAGGCAAAACACCTTGTGCTCGTAAAGCGCGAGGAGTTGCCCCAGAGTATGCGGCGTCAACTGCGGCAGGAGGAGGAGGGTGGAAGGCTGGTTGCCGGGAAAACTGCGATAGGGGAGCAGTGCTTCGGGAATCCCGGCAGCGCGCGCTTCTGCGGGAGTTTGTCCGAAGGCCAGCGCGGCGGCCTGCGCCAGCGCGTTGGCGACGAGTTGCGGATGGTGTCCGGGCAAGGCGAAGTCGGCCTCCCGCAAAAGCAGAAAGTCGGCGGGGATCAGTTGTCCGCTCTGGTGCAGCAACTGGAAAAAGGAATGTTGTCCGTTGGTGCCGGCGCTGCCCCAGACGATGGACGATGTGGCGTAGGGGCAGCGTTCGCCCTGCCGGTCGACCGCCTTGCCCAGGCTTTCCATTTCCAGTTGCTGGAGATAGGCGGGCAGAAGTTCCAGCGACTGGCTGTAAGGGAAAAACCCGTGACTTTTCGCCCTGAGAAAATTGACATTCCAGACTTCCAGAAGAGCGAGGATGAGCGGCAGATTCTGGCGCGCGGGCGTCTGGAGAAAATGCGTATCCAGCGTGTGCGCTCCGGCAAGCAGCCGCTCGAAATGGGGAAAACCCAGCGCCAGCGCCAGCGCCAGACCCACCGGCGACCACAGCGAAAAACGTCCGCCGACCCAATCCTGAAAACCGAACACCCGTTCCGGCGGAATGCCGAAAGTGGTTGTGGCGGCAAGATGGCTGGAAACCGCCGCGAAATGACGGCGCACGGCTTCTTCCCGTGCCTCTGGTGCAGTACCAACCCGATTCAGCAGCCATTCCAGCGCGGAATGGGCGTTGGCCAGGGTTTCCTGAGTGCCGAACGTCTTGCTGGCGACGATGAAAAGGGTAGTGGCAGGGTTGAGACCAAGCAGCAGGGGCTGCAAATCCGCGCCGTCGATGTTGGAAACGAAATGGACCTTGAGCCGGGGATGGTGGAAGGCGGTCAGTGCCCGCGCGGCCATGCGCGGCCCCAGATCGGAGCCGCCTATGCCCAGATTCACCACGTCCGTGAAGGGCTGATCTGTAAATCCGCGCGCGCTGCCGCTGTGGATGTCCGCACAGAAGGCGCGCATCCGGGCGCGGCTGGCGCGCACTTCCGGCAAGGCTTCCGCCTCCGGCTTGCGCAGTTCCATGTGGCGCACGGCGCGGCCTTCGGTGTGGTTGATGGCTTCACCTGCCAGCATCCGCGCACGCCAGCTTTCCACATCGCGGGCGCGCGCAAAACTGTGCAGGCGTTCCAGAGTCTCTTCCGTGACGCGCTGTTTGGAAAAATCCGCGAAGAGATCACCCGCCACGCATGAAAATTTCTCGAAACGCGCTGGGTCTTCGGCAAAAAGTTGGCGCAGATGGCGCGATTCTTGGGATTCGGCGTGTGCCGCAAGGGCTTGCCAGGCAGAGGCGATGTCGGGCGTCATGGTGGAAGTTGGCGCACGCGGGTTTGGAGAGGACGAGGGTATCACTCCGCGCCTCGCAATGACACCAAAATGGTCAGGAAAAGCAGCCTGTCGGCGATCATGAACGCTTTCTATCCTTCCCTTTTCGGTAGTGGCAGCCTGGGTGGCAGCAGGCCGGATTCACCGTGTTCGACACGGTAAAGCCAGGCCAGCAATTCCGCGACGGCAAGATAAAGCTGGCTGGGAATGTGTTCGTCCACATCCACCTGCACCAGAAGGGAGAGCAGTTCGGGCGACTCATGCACATAGACCCCGTACTCTTTCGCCTTGGAGATGATTTCGTCCGCAATCTGTCCGCGCCCCTTGGCAACAACACGCGGCGCGGCATCGGTTTCCCGGTAGGCAAGCGCAACGGCTTCCCGCCGCTTGCCGGGAGCGGTTTCGGGAGTCGTGGCGTCAGGAGGCGGCGACGACGTCGTGGTTGGCGGCATGACGGGCAACGGAGAAAGCGGAGAGTTTCAGTCCTGCCGTTTCAAACTGTTCGCGCAGGAGCGCAACGGTTGCGGCAAGGCGTTTCCGTGCCGTCTCACTTTCCGCCCGCAGGGAAATTTCAATGTCCTTACCGCCGGAAAGACGCAGGGTCGCGGCCAGATCGCCCAGATTCGGCAGGTTCAGATTGAGACGTGTGGTCCAGTTGGCGGCGGTATTTTCGCCCTGCCCACGCTCATTGGCGTCTTCCTCGACGATTTCCCAATCCATCGTCTGCCCTGGCCAGATTTGTCCTTGCCAGACATAACAATGGGTCGCCAGCGCCTCCAGTTGTTGCTGCACCAGCGGGGTGAGATTGGGGGCAACCATCTGGTTCATGCCAACGCGCACCGCGCCCGTATCCAAAGGTGCTGTAGCGACCTGCGCCGCCGCCGTATTTTGCGCGGCGGCATTTGCTGCGGCAGCGGTATTTGGTGCAGCAGCAGCATTTGCTGCGGCAGCGGCATTTGCTGCAACAGCGGCATTTGCTGCGGCGGCGGTATTTGGTGCAGCAGCGGCATTTGCTGCGGCGGCATTCGTCTGTGTTGCCGGTTGAGTCAGCGCGTGCGCGGCAGGTGAAAGACGGCCTTGCGGCTCTTGCAACAAGGTTTGCATACTCGCCTTGCCTTCCACCCAGCGCGCCTGATGCGCCTCGTAGAACATGCCGCTTTTGGCGAGCGCCCCTTTGAGCGCGGCGGCCAGTTCCAGTCCCCCGGCGGCGCGCGGCGGATTCGGTAATACCGGCTGTGCCCCGTTGAGTGGCGCGGGCTGCGGACGTTTGCCGCTTTCCCGGTCCAGACCCGCAAGCAGATCGCCAATCAGGCGTCCTGCCGTGGAAAAACGGGTGGCGACGGATGCGTTTTCCGCCGCCACTTTTCCTCCCCCCTTGTCGCCCGTCACCACGGCCAGCGCTATCCTGCCCTTGTTTTCTACGACTTCCAGTTCCAGCGCGTCGCCGGGTTTGGCGGAAAAGGGCAAGGCCAGGGTAATGTCGCGCTGACCGATGCTTGCGCGGTAAGCGCCATTGGGCAGGAGCGCCTGAATGGTCGCCTGCAAACGCTGACCAGGCGCAAAATCACTGAGGGAATCCGTGACCCTGGATGTGGGCGCGGTCGCGGCAGGCTGAGTGAGCAAATCATTGATCAGCCGACTGCGGGAAGCGGCATTGGCAACCTCGGTGGGAATCATGGCACGCTCCCGGTAAAACGGGCTAGGTCACAGGAGAAGAAGGCGTGCCGCCGAAAGCCGCAAGCAAGCGCGCGATGTCGCCGTGCAGGGCGCCTGCCCGTTCGGAGGTTTCGGCAATCTCTGCCAATCCCTGTTCAATCACGCTGCGATCTCCAGGCTGTGCTGCCGGAAACCCCGTCTGACGCAGTGCCGCGTCGATCTTCCCCGCGATGGCTTCCGCGCTCCCCCAATCCCCCGCTTCGCCAAGACGCCGAACCTCGGCCAGCGCCTCGGCAATACGCCCATACGCACTGCTTGTGCTCATGGCGTCTCTGCCTTTTGCTGTTTGGCTGGCTCGATCTGCCGCCAGGCATCGTGGATTTCGCCCAGCAGCCCCAGCACTTCCTGCATAGCAGGCACATCGTTTTTCATGTTCGCCCAGAGCAGACGGGAGACCATGTATTCATAGAGCGCCCGCAGGCGATACGCGAGATCGCCGCCCCGCTCAAGGTCAAGGCTGACTTTCAGGCCATTGTTGATGATGTCGATGGCCTTGGAAAGATGCGAGCCGCGCTCGGCCACATTGCCCTGCTCCGCGTGGATGCGCGCTACGGAAATGGCGGATTCCGCGCCTTCGAAGAGCAGGATGATGAGCCGGTGCGGGTCGGCGGAACGTACATCCGACTCGCGGCTCAGTTGCGCATAGGCACCAGCAGGATTGGAAAGGTTGCCGAACATGGAAACGAAATCTCATGAAGTTCTGGAAGAAGAAGAAATCGACGCAATGGACGTCAATTGTTGTGCCAGATAAGAGCTGGTCGAGTTCATTGAGGAAAGCAGGCTATCCAGCGCGCTGAACTGCTTGCGATAGCGTTCCTGCATTTTCTCCAGACTCAACGTCAGTTTTTCCTGGCGCGACTCAAGGTCGCGGATGGTGGTTTTCATGCCATCCGTACTGATCTGGATGCTTCCTCCCGTCCCGACGATTTCGTTGATTTTATCATTGAATTCTTTTCCCACCTTGGCCGCCAGATTGGCCACGGTTTCCGGGTCTTTGGCCACGGCGGCGGCCAGCTTGTCCGCGTCGAGTTTCAGGGTATTATCCGTGCCGCCGAAGGAAATCCCCACATCCGAAAGCAGTTTTTCCCCGGTTTCTCCGAAGCTTGTGTTGAAGACGAGATTGCGCAATTCCTGTTGTGTTTCCCGCAGGATGCGATTGCCGTTGAGCGTGCCCGCCACCTTGGTTTCGGTGTCATAGGAACCCAGTGAATTGATGGTTTGTGCCGCGCTGTTGTAGGCTTCCACGAATTTTTGCAGGGAATCCTTCAGTTTGCTGCTGCTTTCCGTGGCCACCGTGAGCGTTGTCTTGTCTTCTTTGGCAAGATCCAGCGTAACGCCATCCAGTACGTTCGTCACCTTGTTGCTCTTGCTGGTGATGGCAATGCCATCCAGCGTAAACTTGGCGTCTATTGCCTTTTGCGTGGTGGAAAAACCAGGGGTACCCGTTACCGGGTTGTAGGCGAGAAAGCCGGAGTCTATGCTGGGACCGGAGCCGGAATCCGACGCAATCTGGAACGCCTGGTCGCTGCCTTCCTTGTCGCTGGAAAAAATCAGCCGTTTGCCCGTGCCATCGTTCACGATGGAAGCCGTCACGCCAGTATTTTTGGCCTGGGCGTTGACCGCGTTGCGCACTTCTTCCAGTGTGGAAAGACTGGAGAGATCGATGGTCGTCGAACGTTCGCTATCCGCCGTAAAGCTGCCGGCGGCAAGCGTGCCCGCCGAAATGGTGATCTTTGTCCCGGCGTCGGCGGCGGTCTTCACGTTGGCGTTCGTCAGGCTCCCCGAACGGATTTTCTGCTGTTTCGCAAGCTGGGTAACTTCCAGCGCATAGGAACCCGTCACCGCGCCGTCGCCGACCGTGACCTTGCCAAAATCGGCATCGGCAAACGCGCCGGTGTAAGTGGCAAATTTCTGTGTTGCCGTTTGCAGGGTAGCGGGGGTCAAATTCTTCGCCGCCGTCTGCAAGGCGGAAAGTTTGCTGCTCAGAGTGCCCAGTGCTGAAATTTTGGTCTGATAGGAATCCGCCTGTTTTTGCAGCGCGGTGATTGGCAGCTGCTCAACTGCCATCAGTTTGTCGAGCAACCCTTGCAGATCCAGACCGGAGCCAACGCCCAAGGAACTTACGCTTGCCATGATATTTCTCCTTTCAATCCTGAATGCCGAGTGGCGAAATCTTCCGCCTTCTACGTTTCCTTACGGCAGGGTACCGGAAAACTTTAGTTCTGCCACGACAATTTTGCGCGCCAGGAGGGCCATCCGGCATCCCGGAGGCGGAAACCTTGGGATACGCTCACGTTTCCCAAAACCGCCTCGCGTATAATGCCGCCTTCCCTTTTCCGCAGGCAGTCCCCTTTTTCATGCTTGACATTCAACTTCTCAGAAGCCAGCTCGACCCGATTGCCGAACGGCTGGCGACGCGCGGCAAGCCGATTGATTTTTCTGCCTTTTCGGCGCTGGAAACCCGGCGCAAGACCTTGCAGACCCGTACCCAGGAATTGCAGAATCAGCGCAACATCCTGTCCAGACAGATTGGCGTCCTGAAGGGCAAGGGGGAGGACGCCAGCGGCGTCATGGCGGATGTGGCCGCGCTCAAGACAGAACTGGAAGCCGCGGAAGCCGGGCTTGCCACGCTGCTGGATCAATTCACCGCCATCCTGCAAACCCTGCCCAATCTGCCGCATGAATCCGTGCCCGTTGGCGCGGATGAAACCGCCAATGTGGAACTGAAACGCTGGGGGACGCCGCGCCATTTCGATTTTCCGGTCAGGGATCACGTCGATCTGGGCGAGGGCGCGGGGCTTCTCGATTTCGCCGTGGCCGCCAAAATCGCCGGCACGCGCTTTTCCGTGCTGAAAGGCGATCTCGCGCGCCTGCAACGGGCGCTGATCCAGTTCATGCTGGATACCCACAGCCGCGAGCATGGCTATACCGAGGTTCATGTGCCCTTCATGGCGAACCGCGACAGCCTTTTCGGCACCGGGCAACTGCCCAAATTCGAGGAGGATCTGTTTCGGATCGACCGGGGTGAAGATGCGCCGTTTTATTTGATTCCCACCGCCGAGGTGCCGGTCACCAACCTTGTCCGGGATGAAATTCTGGACGCCAGGGATTTGCCCCTGAAATTCGTTTGTCACACGCCCTGTTTTCGTTCCGAAGCGGGCAGCGCCGGACGCGACACGCGCGGCATGATTCGCCAGCATCAGTTTGAAAAAGTGGAACTGGTGCAGATTACGCACCCGGAAAAATCCTGGGAAGCGCACGAGGAACTGACCCGCCATGCGGAAATCATTCTGGAAAAACTGGAACTCCCCTATCGCCGCGTCGTGCTGTGTACGGGCGACATGGGCTTTTCTTCCGCCAAAACCTACGATCTGGAAGTCTGGCTGCCCGCGCAGAATACCTACCGGGAAATTTCCTCCTGCTCCAATTTCGAGGCTTTTCAGGCGCGGCGGATGCAGGCGCGCTTTCGTAACGCCAGGGGCAAGCCGGAACTCGTGCATACCCTGAATGGCTCCGCCCTTGCTGCGGGGCGAACGCTGGTGGCGATTCTGGAAAACTACCAGAACGCCGACGGCAGCATCACCCTTCCCGCCGTTCTGCGCCCGTGGATGGGCGGCAAGGAAAAAATCGGCGGTTGAGCGCCGCGCCCATTCTCCTGCCTCGTCATTGCGAGGGGCGAAGCCCCGTGGCAATCCAAACGGCCTTGGGACACGCCCCGATTTTCTTCTTGCCCCCGCGCTGTTTCTCTCTCCCGTTTCCTGACTATTTCCTCTCATGCTCGCCTTCATCCTCTACAAATATTTCCCGTTCGGCGGTCTGCAACGTGATTTTTTACGGATTGCGCAAGCCTGTCAGCAACGCGGGCGGGCGATTCGGGTTTATACCCTGAGCTGGCAGGGCGAGATTCCGCCGGGATTCGATGTCCGTGTCGCGCCGGTCAAAGCCTGGCTGAACCACCGTCGCAACGAAAAATTTACCCGCTGGGTGGAAGCCGATCTGGCGCGGGAACCTGTCGCGCGGGTGATTGGCTTCAACAAGATGCCGGGGCTGGATTTTTATTACGCGGCCGACGCCTGTTTTGCGGAAAAAGCACAGACGCTGCGCTCCCCGCTCTATCGCCTGAGCGGACGCTACCGGCATTTTGCGGCCTATGAAAAAGCGGTATTCGAGCCGCAGGCGAAAACCCGCATCCTGATGATTTCCGCCGCGCAACAACCGCTGTTTGCGCGGCATTACGGCACTCCGCCGGAACGCTTTCTCATGTTGCCGCCGGGGCTGGATCGAAGCCGTCGCGCCCCGGCCAACGCGGCGGAATTGCGCGCCGATTTTCGCCGCGTCTGGCATCTGGGCGAAGATGAAATGTTGCTTTTGCAAATCGGCTCCGGTTTCAAGACCAAGGGACTGGATCGCGCGCTGAAGGCGCTTGCTGCCCTGCCGCCCGCGCTCAGAACCAAAACGCGCCTGATCGCAATCGGCCAGGATGACCCCAGACCCTTTCTGCGGCAAGCCCGCCTTTTGCGGCTGGAGCGTCAGGTCAGCATCCTGCAGGGACGCGACGATATTTCCCTGTTTCTGCTCGGCGGCGACCTGCTGATTCATCCCGCCTATCACGAAAATACCGGCACCGTGTTGCTGGAGGCGCTGGCGGCGGGCTTGCCGGTTCTCACCACCGATGTCTGCGGCTATGCCCATTACATTGCCGAGGCAGCGGCGGGCGTCGTCCTGCCCTCGCCTTTCGCGCAGGAACATCTGAACGCGCAACTGGCGGCACTGCTCGCCGATCCTGCCGCGCGGCGGCGGCATGGAAAGAATGGTCTGGCCTACGCCGAGCGCCCGGAACTTTACGCGCTGCCGCAAACGGCGGCTGCGTTCATTCTGGCGGATCTTCCGGATTGATTTCCACCCACAGGCGACAGGCCGCCAGACCGTTCAACACGCCAAACACCAGCGCCGCCAGCGCGAAAACGGGAATCAGGCGAAAAACGCCATCATGCGGAATCAGCCACAGGCGCACCAGCAGAAGCTGTCCGGCGATGTGCGCAACGCTGGCCAGGAGGCTCCAGCTCACCAGACCAAACCAGCGTCGCGGCAGGCTGCGCGCGAGGGCGAGCGCGGCAAGGCTGGTCAGCGCCCCGGCGAGGCTCAGGAAAAATCCCGGCGCGAGGAATTGCCCCAACAGCAAAGCGCCCGCGAATACCCGCAACAGACTCACCCAGACTGCGGTACGCCAGCCGAAGCGCGCAAGCGTGAGCAGGATCACGATGTTGGCAAGACCAGGCTTGACGCCGGGCAAGGGCATGGGGATGGCGGCATCCACCAGCGACAATCCCACTGCGGCGGCGGCAAGGCGCGCGACGCGGGCGTCGTCGGGCGTGACCTCCAGTTCAATAATTGAGCGCGTCATAGGGTGCCTTGTCGCCTTCGATGGAGAGACTCACCCGGCTGGGCGCGCAGAGCGCCATGTCGCCAGCGGCGGAAAGCCAGCCCTGGCGCACGCAATACTGGCGCGGGCCGGGGTCGGAGCGCACACGGGCGCGGCCTTTTTCGACATGAATCACGGTTTCGCCCAACGCGCCGGGAACACGGATTTCCTGCGCCACGTCCAGACGCGCTTCCCGGAAAACCTTGCCGTCCAGCCGGATCACGGCGCGCGTGCCCTTGCCGCCTTGCCAGAACAGGGGAAAGGAAACGAGGGTGAGTACAAGGCCAAGCAAAATCAGCAGGCAGTCGCCCGGCAAGAGAAAAAGACGCCAGCCTCCGGCGGGGGATGGAACTTCCCGGAGCGTTGCCACTGCTGGAGAGGGGGCTATTCCAGCCCGGAAAGACGCGCCTTGCGCTCCCGCTCCAGCGCGGTGATGTAACGCTGGATCAGGATAGGCAGGGAGCGCGGGCAATCCACGAATTCGCAACCCACCCGGAAATGGGGATGCGCAATGTTCGTGTTGATTTCCAGCACCGTGCGCACCCCCAGCCCGAATTTCACCTGTTCGGCTTCGGGCAGGGAAAGCACGCAGGCTTCAAAGAGCGCGTCATAGGAAAAGCGCGCGATGTCCTTTTTCTCCACCTTCAAGCCCATGCCGCCCACGCTCAGATCCAGCAGGGGAAAACACAGGGGAGGCGCGCCTTCGGCATCGGAGGGAATGGGTATCTGGCAAATCAGCGGATTGGCGGCGGGGGTCGGAATGCGAAAATGCTCACGCCGTTGCAGGCGCAGAAGGCTGGTTGGCAGGGCGGACCAGAAAGCCGGTTTGCCTTCCTGGAAAGTGCGCCGCACCCCGTTGAGCGCAAACTGTACCTTGACCTGGTCCACGCTCATGGTGCACAGCAGACGCGCGGTGGAAAGCGCCTTCTGGTTGGTTTCTTCCTGATTGCTGCAATCAATGATCAGACCTTCGGGAGAAACCTCCAGAACGGAGGAGAGAAAAAATGAATGCCCCATGTCGAAATACACGGTCATCATGCGATTTTTTTGTGCTGCTTCGCGCAACACAAAGACAATCTCGGCTCGTGAGTACAAAAAATACTGGCTGAAGATGTCGGACTCTTCCAGTTCCAGGCGCATGGGTGCTTGGTTTGGCTCGATCATGCTGAGGAATACGTTTTTGCTGATTTCCAAAATAAGACCCGCAGGACAGAAGAGCGGGTAGCCAAGGTAAACAGGGAGGAGAGTGTAAATCAAAATCCCTGCCCTGGGCGGCTCATGCGATGTAATTATGTAATTAACCGTATCCGTGGGTTTTTCAGCAGGGTCAGCATGGCCCGGAGGACGGAAGACCAGGCTCCGTCAGCCATGTTCCAATGGTTTCTATCGATGCCCACGAGCGTTTCCCACTCTCGCAGACGGTGACAGCGACAGCCCTTCAGGCC
>JAISWQ010000109.1 GCA_031271025.1 Zoogloeaceae bacterium
CTGAAAATGTTTATTTTCATCTGGGCAGCGCCAGCGATCGGGATTTCATGAATCGGGCGTTTGCGGATGGAATGTTCGACATTGTTGTTGACGACGGCTCGCATGTCTGTGGCGATGTGATTGCGACATTTCTCAATCTTTTTCCCCGGCTCGCGTCTGGAGGCGTATATATCATCGAAGATTTGAGCACGAGTTACTGGGAGAATTTTGGTGGTGGTTTTCGCCGGGATGAATCATCCATCGAGTTTTTCAAGCATCTTGCCGATACCGTGAATCTGGATCATATTCCCGCGGATGCACTCCGGGACTTTTCAGGTTCCTCATTGTTGTCGCCGGATTTCCGGGCAATGGTCGCCAGTGTGTCCTTTTATGATTCCGTTTGCGCGGTAACGAAATTTCATGCTCCGAAAACAACGCCTTTTTTATCTGTGTTGACAGGGAATTCCGCGCCTGTCGTCAGCCTTTCCGAAAGCCATTTCATGAATTTTCCGGAAGCGGCGGGAAGACGATTTTTCCCGCCGTGGACAGTTCGTTGTCCGTATGAATCCTGGAATAGCGGATCACATGACAGAATTTTTTCGGCGGCCTTGCAAAACGTGGAAAACATGTACCGCGGATCGCCTCTGGCAATGGAGCAAGCCTATGTCCCCCCTCCCGCAAAAACCGCAAGGTATAATACTTCCACCGCATCCGCTGGCGTTCAAATATTGCCAGGGGGCTGGCGTCGAACTGGGGCGTTCGCTGCACAATGCCTTCAATCTCGATTGCCCCAATATCGCGCCTTGCGATGGGGTGAATTTTCTGCATCCGCAGGATATGGAGGATTACCGGTATTTTGTCGTCGAGCAGGCGAAATATGGCATGGAAGCCGCGCGCGTGGATGGCGTCGGGGATTTCCGGCATATCCCGTTCGCGGCGGAATGTCTGGATTACATTGTCAGTTCGCACGTTATCGAACATGAACCCAATCCGGTTGCCGCGCTGCGGGAATCCTGGCGTGTGCTGAAAGATGGCGGCGTGTTTTTCTGCATTTTTCCCAAGCGGGACGCGGAAAAAAGTCAGGATGTCTTTCGTCCGTTGAGTACGCTGGAAACATTGATCGAAGCGTATGAAACCGATCGCACGGTGCTTTCCGCGCATTCGGAAAAGTTACCGGGGGCTTCCGATACCGGCTGGCGCGGCCATTATCATGTGTATTCCCTGCAATTGATGATGCGTCTGGTCAACTGGATCAATACGCGGGGATTGGCGAGTTTCTGCCTCGAAATGATTGAGGAGACCGATCGCAAGGCGGGAAACGGGCATACGATCGTCTTGCGCAAGCTGTCGCCGCACGCCATGCCCAATACGGATTATTCGCTCCTGGTCGAATCCTGCATCAAAAACGGCGCTTATCAGGAGGCGTTGCGGGCGGCAAAAATCAGCCTGTCGTTCAACTTTTTTCAACACGCCATGCTCTATGCCGCCGCGACACTTTCCATTCAACTGGACGATCTGATCGAAAGCCAGGAATTCTATCGTCAGGCGCTCATCCAGAACCCGGAGTGCGCGCACTATCGACGGGAATATCATCAGTTGTTCGGTGAGTTTTACCGCAACCCTCTGCCGTAAAGTCAGTGACGTGGCTTTTCCATACAACGGCGCAGTCTTCCAGAAAGCTGGCGCATACTTCAAGGCCGTCTGGAAAAACACGGGTTTGCGACACGCGGATGAAGAATATTGCCCCTGGCCCGAACCGTGAAACCCGCGCCAGCAGGGGGGTTTTCCAGCTATCCCCAAAACCTGTGGATAATTCTGTGCATTCGTTGTCAAAAGACCGTCAAAATCCAGTCTCCGCAAGGCTTGCCATGCCTTTGCCCACAAATGAGGCACTCCACAAAAATAAAATAAAATCAATCAGTTATAATTAACCGCCACTTGTCAAGCCCAAAAAACAACCGTTTTCATCATTGCATCATGGTCAGGTATGGGCTTGTGAAACAAATGTGCGTGGTAAACGCGTTCAGGCATCCACAAAGCGGTATGAACAGTCGACGGCAGCACGGAATTTCACTCACAAGTTCCAGAAACACAAAGTCCATCCCCCTCGCCTTCGTCGCAAGCAGGCGCTCAGGGATGCGCCTCTGGTTCCGTCTCTGCCGGTTCTCCCAGAGTCAGTGCGCGGGCGCGCAGTTCGTAGGTTTCGCCTTCGTCGCCAAACTGGATGCGCACCTGAAATGGCAACATCAGATAATCCCGCGCCAGCCAGAATTCGACTGGATTATCGTCCGTGGAACGCAGATAAAGCGCGTCGAAGCGCCCCTCCGTTCCGCTCGTCGCCGCAGCCTGATCCGCCTCCTGGAACCGGCGAAAATCAGGCATTCCCTCCTGCTGCGCGGGAAGCGGCGGCGCAGCGTGTTCCGATAGATCCAGGGGTTCCGGGTCGGCGCTCTCAAAATGCACCTGCCTGTAATTACGCCCCATCGCCACCCAGATATCGACGCCTTTGGACGCGCCCACTGCCACACTCTGCGAATACGCGCCGAATCCAAACTGAAGGAATTGGCTCAACAAATCCTGACTGCCGGGAATCAGAGGCTCCGGCGCGCGCGCGTCAATGCGCAGCAGTCCCGCCTCCCAATCGAACTGCGCCCGGTGCGTTTCCTGATCGTTTTTCAGCGTGCGATAGAATTCCGGCGTCAACCCAAAAGCGCCAAAGCGTCCTTCGCTTTCCATGGCAAAGCGCAAGGCGCTGGCTGAACCGGAACGGAAAAAATAAAAGGCAGAAGCAATCCCGGTCGTGTGCGCATTCAGGGTCAAACGATAACGGTCATCGTCGATTTCCCACTTCAGTACCGCCTCCCCCACCTCAAAGCCCTGGACACCGCGATAAACCCCGTACTGGATTTCGCCCCGTTCAGGGTAATTATCGACATTGCCCTCCTGAATCTCCGCCGCACCAGCTTCTGCGGCATCCGCTGTCGTCGCGGCGGGGGGCGCAGGTGTCGCGCTTTCCGTCCGCGCCGCGCCGCCTTTTGCGACAACCGCAGACGCAGACGCTGCCGGGGATTTTTCGGGCAGCGCCGGCATTGTGGCATTTGTCGCCGGCAGGGTATCCGGCGTCGTTTGCGCGCGCGCCGTTTCGGGCACGGATTCGGGTTTCTTCGCCAGAAGCGCCTCGCCCCTCGCCGCCACGCCGGTCAGCGTCACCCTCAACCGCATCGCCTGCGGCCAGGGGCGCGTGTTGCGCCAGTCCAGACCCGGTAACGCCAGCAGCAAAAAATGCAGCAACAGAGAAAGGAGCAGCGCGCCGCACAGGGTCAGATTTTGAATTCGGATACGCAATGACATTCCCTCTGGAGCGTCAACAGGCTCATGTCGATCGCGTCGCGCCAGCGCGCATACAGGAACCCTGCGACGGTTACGCCGCCGTGCCGCCTACCGTCAGTCCTTCCAGGCACAGGGTAGGTTGTCCCACGCCAACCGGGATGCTTTGCCCCTCCTTGCCGCAGGAGCCAACGCCAGGGTCCAGCGCCATGTCGTTGCCGATCATCGTGACACGGGTCAAGGCATCCGGGCCGTTCCCGATCAGGGTCGCGCCCTTGATCGGCGTCGTCACCCTGCCCTCCTCGATCAGATAGGCTTCGCTCATGGAAAAGACGAATTTTCCGCTGGTAATATCCACCTGTCCACCCCCAAAATTGGCGGCGTAAATCCCTTTCCTGACCGAGCGGATGATCTCTTCCGGCGGCGTATTGCCCGCCAGCATGAAGGTGTTCGTCATGCGCGGCAACGGCAGACAGGCGAAGGATTCGCGCCTGCCGTTGCCGGTGGACGCGCCCCCCATCAGCCGTGCGTTCAGTTGATCCTGAAGATAGCCTTTCAGGATGCCATCCTCGATCAGCACCGTGTTCCGGGTGGGATTCCCCTCGTCGTCGACCGTCAGCGAGCCACGCCGGTTGGGCAGAGCGCCATCATCCACCACCGTGACGCCTTTCGCGGCGACGCGCTCGCCGATTCTGCCGGCAAAGGCGGAACTGCCCTTGCGGTTGAAATCGCCCTCCAGCCCGTGCCCGACGGCTTCATGCAGCAGGATGCCCGGCCAACCAGGCCCCAGCACAACCGTCATCTGTCCCGCCGGAGCCGGGCGCGCTTCCAGATTCACGGCAGCTTGCCGCACGGCTTCCTGCGCATACTGTTGCAGACGCGCGGATGTGAAATAGCTGTAATCAAAGCGTCCGCCGCCGCCCGCCGATCCCATTTCACGGCGACCGTTTTCTTCCAGAATCACGCTGACCGAGATCCGTACCAGCGGGCGCACATCCGCCACCAGACGTCCATCGGAAGCCGCGATCAAGATCACTTCCCATTCGCCCGCCAGACTCGCCATGACTTGCGCAACACGCTTGTCTTCCGCACGCACCAGACGCTCCAGGGTTTCCAGCAGGCGCACCTTTTCCGGCGCGGGAAGTGAAGCCAAAGGATCGGCATCGGCATAAAGTGCCGCAACCCGCGCCCGCCCGGACAAAACCGGCAGGCTCCCCGCCTGCCCTGTCGCGCCAATGGCGCGGACGCTGGCTGCCGCATCGCGCAGGGCTTTGCGACGGATGTCGTCTGAATAGGCAAAGGCGGTTTTTTCACCTGCCACCGCGCGCACCCCCACACCCTGATCGATGTTGAAACTGCCTGCCTTGACAATCCCCTCGTCCAGACTCCAGGATTCATGGCGGGCATACTGAAAATAGAGATCGGCATAATCGATCCGGCGATTCAGGACAAGCCCCAGCGTTTCCGCGCAATCGGCGGGCGCGAGGTCATAGGGCGTCAGAAGCAGGTTTTCGGCCAGGGCAAGCGAAGTGGTCATAAAAGCGAGTGAAAAAAGAAAAAAGACGCGATGGGCAAGCGCCACATCAAGACACCCTTGCCATGAATCTGTTCAGGCGTGCCGAAAAAGTTCTGCGAGATAGAGCGCCGAAAGGGTTTTGCCGTCCGTCAGCTCACCGCTGCGGATGGCCTTCATCATTTCGGCGGAAGAAAGCGTCACCACATCAATGAATTCGTTGGCGTCCAGTTGCTGGGGGGCGGTCTGTTCCAGTTTGCGGGCAAGAAAAACTTCTATGCCCTCATTGGAATAACCAATGCAGGGATGGATCCGCCCCAGACGCTGCCATTCACGCGCGCTGTAGCCGGTTTCCTCCTTCAACTCCCGCTGCGCCGCCGCGAGCAAATCCTCACCGGGATCGACCTTGCCCGCCGGCAGTTCCAGAAACACCTGCTTCAGGGGATAACGGAATTGCCGCTCAAGCAGGTATTTGCCGGTCGACAGGACAGGAATCACCACCACCGCGCCCGGATGCGCAATGTATTCCCGCGTGGTTTCCGCGCCGTTGGGAAGCCGCACCCTGTCGCGCCGCACTTCCAGAAGCCGCCCCTTGAAGACGACTTCCGAATCCAGCCCGGTTTCCCTCAGGCCATCGTCGAGAGACTCCGCCATCTCAGTAATACTGCCGCATCATCAAAAGGGAGATGGCGGAAAGCCGGGAAAGAAGCAGGAGCACATCCGGGAACAGCCCCAGAAACGCCACCCCCAGCGCATTCAGGGATACCAGCGTCTTGATCCAGAAACCGCTGTCAATGCGCGCCGCCGCCGCCGCGTCGGGTTCGTCGAAATACATGTATTTGATTACGCGCAGGTAATAGAAAGCGCCCACGACGGAGAAGAGTATGGCCACAATCGCCAGCCACAGGAAGCCGGAATGCACGGCGGTTTTCAGGACATAGAACTTCGCCCAGAAACCAACAAAGAAGGGAATGCCCGCCATCGAGAGCATGACGATCATCATCATGGCGGCGAACCAGGGATGACGCTGGTTCAAACCCTTGTAATGCGCGAGTTCATCCGCCTCGAATCCACCGCGGGCGAAAAGAAGCAGGATACCGAAGGCCGCCAGGGTCATCAGCACATAGGAGATGAGGTAAAAGAGCGAGGACGCGAGGGCTTCGTCAAACGTCTGGATTTGGGTGGAAGCAATGCCAATCAGCATGAACCCCATGTGGGAAATGGCGGAATAGGCCAGCATCCGCTTGAGATTCGTCTGCGCCAGCGCCACCAGATTGCCGAGCATGATGGAAAACATGGCAAGCACCATCAGCATGGATTGCCAGTCGGTCTGCTGCTCCGGCAGCGCCGCAACCAGAAGGCGCAACATGAGGGCAAACCCCGCGAGCTTGGGCGCGGCGGCAATGAAGAGGGTCGCCGCCGTCGGCGCACCGTGATAGACATCCGGCAGCCACATGTGAAAAGGCGCCGCGCCCAGCTTGAAGCCAATCGCCGCCACGAGGAAAACCACGCCCAGCGCCAGCACCAGATCGGCGGAAGCAAAGCCATAGGTATGAAGCTCACTCAGGCGCATCCCGATTTCCGGCAGGTAGAGCGATTCCGTCGCGCCATAGATCATGGACATGCCGTAGAGCAGGAAGCCGGAAGCCATCGCGCCCAGGACAAAGTATTTCATGGCCGCTTCCGTCGCCACAGCGGAATCGCGCTGCATGGCCGTCATCGCGTAGAGCGCGAGCGACATGATTTCCAGCCCCAGATAGAGCGGCAGGAAATGGTTGGCGGAAATCATCACCGACATGCCCAGGGTCGCAAGCAACGCCAGCACGAAATACTCGCCCTTGCACATTTCCGGGCGTTCACAGAGATAGCGGCGTGAATAGGCCAGCGTCAGCAGGACAACGAGATAGAGCAGCAGCTTCAGGAAGACTGCCAGCCTGTCGTTGATGAACATGCCATTGAAGGCAAACAGATCCGCCAGGGAACCCGGTCGGGTCAACCAGGTGAGCAGCAAGGCGCCCAGGAGGGTAATCTGGGTCAGGGAAAAAGTCACCGTGCGGCGCGGACTTTTCACCATCAGATCCAGGAGCAGGATGACGCAGCTCATGACCAGCAGGAAAATTTCCGGTGCGGCCAGCGTCAGGTTCAGGGCGGCAAGGTCGAAACCCTGAAAGAACATGGAAATGGAATCAGGCATGGCGCGGGACGGCATCAGGGAAGAGGAGGAATCGGAAACACGGACGGAATCTTGCCTTGCACAACATGGCGCAGCAATTCATCCACCGAGACATGCATGACGTCGGTAAAGGGAGCCGGATAAAGCCCCATGCCCAGGACACAGAGCGCCAGCAAACCGAGAATGAGGAACTCACGCGCGGAAATATCGTTCAGACCCGCCACCTTGTCGTTGGCAACGACGCCGAAGACAACCCGCTTGTACATCCACAGGGTATAGGCCGCACCGACAATCAGGGTCGTGGCCGCCCCAAACGCCACCCAGAAATTGAACTGGATCGCGGCGAGAATCACCATGAATTCGCCGACAAAGCCGGAAGTGGCCGGCAGCGCCGCATTCGCCATCGCAAAGAGCATGAAGAAGGCCGCGAATTTCGGCATGACATTCACCACACCACCGAAATCGTCAATCTGGCGCGTATGCAGGCGGTCATAGAGCACGCCAATGCACAGGAACATCGCGGCGGAGACGAAGCCATGCGAAATCATCTGCACCAGCGCCCCTTCCATGCCCAACGGGGAAAAGAGAAAAAAGCCCAGGGTGACAAAGCCCATGTGCGCGATGGAGGAATAGGCCACCAGCTTTTTCATGTCCTTTTGCGCCAGCGCCACAAGACCGATATAGATCACCGCGATGAGTGAAAGCGCAATGACGAGCCAGGCGAGTTCATGCGCGGCATCCGGCGTCACGGGCAGGGAAAATCTCAGAAAACCGTAAGCGCCCAGCTTCAGGGCAATCGCCGCCAGCACCACGGAACCGCCGGTCGGCGCTTCCACGTGCGCGTCCGGCAGCCAGGTGTGCACCGGAAACATCGGCACCTTGACCGCAAAGGCAATGAGGAAGGCGAGGAAAATCCAGATTTGCTCGGTCAGGGAAAGCGGCAGCATCTTCCAGGTCACAATCCGCCCCAGAACCTCGAACCCGGCGGGCACTTCGCCCATCAGGAAAGATCCGGACTGGAGATAGAGATAGATCAGCGCCAAAAGCAGCGGGAGCGAACCAAAGAGGGTGTAAATGAAGAACTTGAGCGCGGCATAGACCCGGTTCGCGCCTCCCCAGACGCCGATGATGAGATACAGCGGAATCAGCGAGGCTTCAAAGAACACATAGAACAGCATCCCGTCCTGGGCGCAGAAGATGCCGTTCATGAGGCCGGACATGATGAGGAAGGCGGCGTTGTATTGCGCCACGCGGAGCTTGATCGAACGCCAGCCCGCCAGCACCACGAACACGGTGATGAAGCTGTTCAGGAGCACGAACCACAGGGAAATGCCATCCACCCCCAGATAATAGGCAACCCGGAAAGCGCCGATCCAGAGTTTGAATTCGACAAATTGCAGCGCGGCACTGGCAGGATCGAACCCCAGATAAAGCGGTATCGTCACGGCAAAACCCAGCAGCGCGCCCACAAGCGCGACACCCCGCGCCAGTGCGGCATTGCGATCCGAACCGGTCGCCAGTACCAGCAGACCGGCAAGGACAGGCGTCCAGATGACGATAGAAAGCAGATTGGTCATGGTCTTCCTTGGACGTTAGCGGAGAGGCGAGAGCGGAGTCACCCACAGGGTGAGCAGCAGCACGAGGCCGACGATCATCACAAAGGCGTAGTGATAGACATAGCCCGTCTGGAACGTGCGGAAGCACTGCCCCAGCCAGGCCACCAGCCGTGCCGCGCCGTTGACCAGCACGCCGTCGATGGCGAAAACATCGCCGACTTTCCACAGACTGCCGCCGACAAAGCGCGCGCCTCCCGCGAAAACCACCTCGTTGAATTTGTCGAAGTAATATTTGTTTTCCAGCACCGTGTTGAGCACGGCACAACGTTTCTGGATCGCCGCCGGGAGGTGCGGCGCTTTCAGATAGAAGAACCAAGCCGTCACCGCGCCCGCCAGCGCAAGCCAGAACGGCGCGCTGGTAAAGGCATGTAATCCCATCGCCAGCGCGCCATTGAAGTGCTGGACGAATTCGTCCATGACGCCATGCGCGCTTGCATCCACGAAAATCGCCCCGTTGAAATAATCGCCCGCGATGAATGCTTCCAAGGTGAAATAACCGATGAAAACGGAGGGAATCGCCAGCAGGACGAGCGGCAAGGTCACGACCCGCGGCGATTCATGCGGCTTCTGCCCTGGCGCGAGGCCGTGTTGTTCCACACCCTGGGCGTGGTCATGACCATGCGCCTTGCCAAAACGTTCCTTGCCATGAAAAACCAGAAAATAGAGGCGGAAGGAATAAAACGCCGTCACGAAAACCCCCGCCAGCACGGCGAACCAGGCAAAGCCCGCACCGGGAATCTTCGCGAGCGCCACCGCTTCGATGATGGAATCCTTGGAATAGAAACCAGAAAAGAAGGGCGTGCCAATCAGCGCCAGCGTGCCGATCAGGCTCGTGATCCAGGTGATCGGCATGTATTTCCTGAGACCGCCCATGTTGCGCATGTCCTGATCGTGGTGCATCCCGATGATGACCGAACCGGCGGCAAGGAAGAGCAGCGCCTTGAAGAAGGCATGGGTCATCAGGTGGAAGATGGCAACCGAATAGGCCGAAGCACCCAGCGCCACGGTCATGTAACCCAGTTGCGACAGGGTGGAATAGGCCACCACCCGCTTGATGTCGTTCTGGATCATGCCGAGGAAGCCCATGAAGAGCGCCGTAATCGCGCCGATCACCAGCACGAAGGAAAGCGCCGTGGTGGAAAGCTCAAACAGTGGCGACATGCGCGAGACCATGAAGATACCCGCCGTGACCATCGTCGCCGCGTGAATCAGGGCGGAAATCGGGGTGGGGCCTTCCATCGAATCGGGCAGCCAGACGTGCAGCGGCGCCTGTGCCGACTTGCCCATCGCGCCGATGAAAAGGCAGATGCAAACGACGGTCATCAGCGACCATTCGCTTTTCCCCCAGAGATTGATCGTCACCTGGCCAAGTTCCGGCGCTTTCTGAAACACCGTGGCGTAATCGAGCGAACCGAAATACGCGAGCACCAGACCGATGCCCAGCAAAAAGCCGAAGTCGCCGACACGATTGACGAGAAAGGCTTTCAGGTTGGCGTGAATGGCCGTCGGGCGGGTATACCAGAAGCCGATCAGCAGGTAGGA
>JAISWQ010000181.1 GCA_031271025.1 Zoogloeaceae bacterium
GGCTCACCCCGATAGTTTCACTGATGGACGTCCGTAAATGTCAAACTTTTACTGTCTCCCCGGCAAAGCCGGGGGATTTCCCTTTAGATTAAAGTGGACAGATTCAAAAACTCGTAACAGCCATTGGTAAAGCGCTTCGATGTCGGCCTTGCGCCGGGACGCAAGGCTGGAGGGTTTGCTGGGGATGTCGGCCATGTACAAAAGGAACTCTTCCAGTAGACTTTTTCAGGATAAATACCGATCCATGGACGAACGCAAGCAGGGATACCGCGTTCAACACCCATTCGCAAAATCAAAAGCTTCCGAGAAGGTTGGAAGGCCGAAGGCGGCATCATAACGCGCCCCCTGAAAATACAAACCCGCAGGCGAAAACGTGGGTGCGGCATGACAACGATCCTGCGTATCCAGTACCTCCCGGAATTTTTCTGGCGACCACGCTCCCTTGCCAACATAGAGTAGTGCACCCACCAGATTGCGGATCATATGGTGCAAAAATGCGTTGGCCTCAAAATCAAAGATAAAAAAATCTCCCTGCTGACACACTTCCGCGCGCACCATTTCCTTGATGGGTGTTTTGGCTTGGCATTCCGCAGCACGAAAGGCGGAAAAATCATGGCGACCAATGAGCGAAGCCACTGCCGCCTGCATCGGGGCAAGACGAAGCGGTTGGTAAAACCATCCTGCCCTGCCCGCCCACAAGCCAGGACGCTGAGGACGGTTCAAAAGCAAATAACGATAGTAGCGCCGGTACGCCGAGTAGCGGGCATGAAAGCTTTCCGGCACTTCAACCGCTGCGCGTACCACAACCGCAGCCGGCAACAGATTATTGACGCCGCGTACCCAAGCATTCAGCGGACGCGCAACCGTCGTGTCAAAATGAATGACCTGCGCGCTCGCATGTACGCCGGTATCGGTGCGCCCCGCGCAAAAAACTGTCACCGGATGCGCCGCGATCTGCGCAAGCGCCGTCTCCAGCGCCGCTTGTACGCTGGGTAAATCCCGCTGCCGCTGCCAGCCGTAAAAAACGCTGCCGTCGTATTCCAGTATCAAAACGATCCGTGCCAAGCGATGCCCCCCATCAGCAAAGCTGCCAGAAACAGCACGAAACCATCCCTCCAGTGCCAGTGCGGCAGACTCAAACGCACACGCAGTCCTTTCGGCACACTGCCTTCCCCTGATACGCGCCATTCCGTCTGCCATTCCCGCCAGCTACGGCGTACTGGCTGATCCTCCAGCATTTCCAGAGTCAGCACCAACCGCACCACACTGCGATCCAGCGGAACGCCCAAGCGCCGCAAGGGACGCAACAAAAACCAGATGCCTCCCATCAGGGCAGAAATCTCCAGCACGGTCAAAAGCCAGGCCAAGCTCCCCAAAAGCACAACCAGACGCAGTACATGCAAGCCCGCTTCCTGCACGCCCTCACTTCCCGGCAAACCGCCCGTCGCTCCCGGTATGCCATAGGCAAAAACCAAAAACAGCGTTAACAGCAGCAGCAGCGCCCTTCGCATCAGACGCAACCAGCGTTGCCGCACCAACGCACCCGCGCAGAGCAGGAACAATCCCACACCGGCAGCTTCGCCTCCCTGCGCCTGCTGCAAAAAGATCGCCAGCATGATCCAGATAAGCATGCAGGTGGAAGGATGCAACGCGACACGCAAAAGGAACTCCTCAAAAAACCATAGCCCCGCGTAGGGGGCTATGGGAGAAGGTCAGGAAAATATCGAACCTAGCCGCCCAGGCGCTCAAGAATAACCTTGGCCTGTTCAATCTGATCCGGCTCACCTTCGTTCAAGACCTCACTCAGCAACTCACGCGCGCCTTCCAGATCGCCCATGTCTTCATAGGCCTGCGCCAGCTCCAGTTTGGTATCAACCTCGGAACGACTGACCTTATCACCACCCAAAGCAGCGGAGGGTACCTGCGGTGTTTCTTTCTCCAGTGTAATGGCTTCTGCCAATTCCGGTGGTGACGTCGCAAGATCCAGGTCAATGCCCGTAAAGAGACTGTCCGACACTCCCTCCAGCACTGTGGATTTCGTCAGGTTCGCATCAAATGCGACATCCGGCACCAGAGAATCCGGCCCCAAGATTGTGTCAGCATCCAGCACCATAGGCTCCGGCACGACTTCCGGCTCAGGTTCAAACGAAACCGGTCCAGGCGGCGCGATTGGTCGTACCGGCGTCGACTCAGGCACTACAACCGGAGACTGCGTCAGATCCGGCACTTGAACCAGTGGCACTTCTTCTTCAACCTGTGCAACGATCGACTGCACATCTCCGGCTGTCGTACCGAAATCAAAGGCCGTACCCACTGCCTCATCTTTGGCAAAATCCGCCTCGGTCACCGGTATTGGTGCTTCCTGCTGGCTTGCAGACACAAACGACTCGGAATCCGGTAACGGTACGGAAGCGGTAAAAACATCCGATTGCGTGCTCTCGGATGATGCCGGCTCAATTTCAGTGGTCGTGTTGAAGTCGGATCCCTCCGTTGCCTCGCGCAACGGATACTTGGTTTCAGTGAGCGTGAAATCCAGCACAGAACCCGTATGCTGCGGCTGGACTGCCGCAGAACCAAGTTCCTCAAACTCAAAAGAAGGTTCAGGTTCAGGCACTGCCGCCGCCCCGCCATAAAGCGGATTGGCAGGATTCACTTCCAACCCCAACGCCACAACCTTCTCCCAATCCACACCGACACCACTGGTTTGGACATGGACATCCGCAGCCAACACATCAAATTGTTTGACATTCTTGCGCAGGGCGTAAACCTCCAGAAGCTTCAGGGAGATCGCCAAGCGATGCGGTTCTTTTTGCAATGCATCCAGCAGAATTTCCTCAGCCTGCTCATCCTTGCCATAGCCCAGATAGAGATCAGCTTCGTTGACCGGATCGACATCACCCGCATCGAACGTACTCGCGCCCTCGGTGAAGCCGCCAAAACCACTGATCGCATTATCTTCCAGTGCAGAAACATCTGGTGTTGAGGTGTCTACACTCTGCCCTCCCGTTTCCTGGAAAACGGAATGAGATTCGTTCAGCGGCAACGCCCCATCTTCCCGCGTACTTGCACTGTCATCAGAGGGAAACGCAATATCTGCCGTATCAACGGTCTTGTCTGCTTTCTTTTTGCGCCGCATCAGCACAACCCCTGCCAGTGCCAGTACAACCACCAGAGCACCTATGCCCCCCCATAGCAGACCAGAGCCTTCTTCATCCTCTTCCGAAAATTCATCCTCGATTGGCGTTACCGTCGGCTGCGGTTTGGGCTGCGCTATTTCAGGCGCGGGCGCATCCGTCGAAGCCACTTCCGGCAAGGCCGATTCAGGCTGCGGCAAAAGGGAAGAAGGTCCGGCGACTGCCTGTGTACTTTCCGCAGGCAGCGCAGGTGGGAGCTCCGAGCCGGAGAGGACAGGCGGAGCCTCTGGTTCCGCCACAGGAGCAGCAAGCACGGATTCTGCCACCGGGGCAACAGGTGCGCCTTCGATTGCAACATCATCTTTATTTTTGTTTTCGGCTACTTCCTTGGCGCGTTTTTCCAAATCCGCAAGTGTTTGGTTTTGCGCATCCAACAGGCGCTTCAAATCTTCTATATTTTTTTCCAGAATCGCAACCCGTTCCTGTGATTCCTTCAGTGCCCTGCTCGTAGCGATCAAATCTTCATCTGTTGCGCCCTTGCCCGTACCACTGCTGGAAACCTGAACCTGATCTCCGCCTGGCACAGGCGGAACCACGGGTTCCGCCGTCGGGCGAACCGTACCGGTTGCGCGGGTAGACGTAGACGGTTCCTGTCCTGCGGTCTTGGGCGCTTCCACCACCTTGCGCCGATAGCTCTGCCATTCCGAGGTTTGTACCCGCAACGCACGACGCGCTTCGACTTCGGAAATGGCTTCCACCGTTTCGCGCGCGGGAATCTTCAGCACTGCGCCCGTACGCAGGAGATTCATGTTTTTACCAACAAAGGCGCTGGTATTGTTGCGGTAGAGTGCCACCAGCATCTGTTCCAGAGACACGCCATCCTGCTGGTTCGCCACCGCAATACCACGCAGGGTCTCGCCACGTTTGACCACATGTTCCCCAGCTACTTCACCATTGTCACTGGCTGTTGACGTAGCTTTCTCTGGCTCCACCGCTTTCGGGGGGGCCACTTTTTGGGGATCGGGTTCGGCAGCGGCCTTGCCCGCCGTTTTGCTTGCCGCACTTGCCGTAACCGGCTGCTGCACTGGAGAAACCGGCTGCTGCGTCAAAACTTCCGGCGGGTCAAGCAAAAATGTGTACTGACGCACCAGACGACCGCTCGGCCAATCCAGCTCAACCAGAAAATCCAGAAAAGGATCATTGATCGGGCGACTGGACGACACCTTGACGATAGCCTTGCCGTCCTTGACTTGCTCTACGGTAAAGCGCAGTGCGACAAGGCTGGGCGAATAACGTTCCACACTGGCTTGACGAAAGGCTTCTTCCGTCGCCAGCCGTGCTGACATACTTGCCAGTTCGTCTTTCGTCGCGTTGATCTGTATTTCGGCGCGCAGGGGTTGCCCCAATGCGGAATACACCGTAATACGCCCCAGCCCTGCTGCATCAACCCCAGCGGACGTCAACGCCAGACCGGATGCCAACGCCACGGCCAAGGCACTTTTGTGCATCGAAACAGAGAAGTTTTTCTTCACGCTACCACCCTCAGCGTCAAAATCGTCTTTTCATAATAACATCATGGACTTAGCCACGCAAGCTAATCCAGCTTGTAAAATATCCGGCGAAACACCTTCATTTTGCGTGAAAAATCCATGAAAGACCAAGACTTTACGTGCATATCCTGTTTTCAGGATAACATTTTCTGCGCAATACGCAGTAAGGATTGTGTCATTTTTCCAACAGAATGCCCAGCATCCGCCGCAATGGCTCCGCCGCCCCCCAGAGGAGCTGGTCACCGCAGGTGAAGGCCGCGAGATATTCCGCCCCCATCGCCAGCTTGTGCAGACGCCCCACCGGCACTGTCAACGTACCGGTAATCGCGGCGGGCGTAAGTTCTCGCTCGGAGGCTTCACGCGCGTTCGGTACCACCTTCACCCAAGCATTGCCCTGGGCGATGATGTCACTGATCTCATCCAGTGGCACGTCCTTTTTCAGTTTGATCGTGAGCGCCTGCGAGTGACAGCGCATGGAGCCAATGCGCACACAGAGTCCGTCGATGGGAATGGAGCCAGGCGCACGAAAGGAGGGACGCCCCAGAATCTTGTTGCATTCCGCACCTCCTTTCCATTCTTCCTTGGATTGCCCGTGCTCCACCGGCACGTCGATCCATGGAATCAGGCTGCCCGCCAAGGGAGTATCACGAAAATTCTTTTTGGGGAAGGCATCCGAGCGGATTGTTTCGGCCACTTTCCGATCGATGTCCAAAATCGCAGAAGCCGGGTCGGCGAGCAATCCGGCAACAGAAGCGTGAATCGCGCCCATCTGCGCCAGCAGCTCGCGCATGTTTTTTGCCCCCGCGCCGGAGGCAGCCTGATAGGTCATGGAGGTCGCCCATTCGATGAGATCCTGCTGAAACAGTCCGCCCAGCCCCATCAGCATGAGGGAAACCGTGCAATTGCCGCCAATCCAGTTCTTGCCGCCCTTTGCGAATGCCGCGTCGATTACACTGCGGTTGACCGGATCCAGCACGATGACGGCATCGTCCGCCATGCGCAATGTGGAAGCGGCATCGATCCAGTGCCCGCTCCAGCCGGAGGCACGCAGACTGGAGAAGGTTGCCTTGGTGTAATCCCCCCCCTGGCAGGTGACAATGATGTCGCATTTTTTCAACGCGTCAATGGCATTGGCGTCCTGCAATTTTTCCGCCGCCGCCTTGCCGCCAAAAACCGGCGCGTCGCCGCCCGCGTTGGAGGTGGAAAAATACACCGGCTCGAAACGCGCGAAATCACCCTCTTCTTCCATCCGCTGCATGAGCACGGAACCAACCATGCCGCGCCAACCGACCAAACCGACTCGTTTCATTGCTTGCTCCTTCAAAGAATCGAAAACCATCCGCCTCGCCCATCAGGCAAAGCCGCATTCAACAAACAAGTGCATAACCGTTATCCAACCGTCATGTGTTGAAATGTTGCAGGACGAAGTATGTCAGCGGGGCACTTTCCCTGCAAGATTTTACGTGGCCACAATTTGATGAAATGCGTGGCAAGCGCAATCTGTTCGGACGGGATGGCGGCAAAATCTACCTTTTTGGGGAAGGAATCGCGCAAGGCTTCGGCCAGATTTTGGGCGGAATCAGCGAAAACACGCGCCCAAAGGGGTCATGGGAAGGTATGCCGTTCTCAAGCGGCAAAAATGTCCGCAGCCACGCTTCCTGCGAACGTCCAAATTCGGCAATGCTGCACACCAGTCATCCAGACCCATCAGCACCCCGTACAGCGTAATGGTGAGCATGTCTGACAAGCGGTATTTCCTGTTCGTCTGCCGACGCGGCTCGGCTATCTGCTCAAACGACAGGTACATGAGGGCCTCTATGGGGGAAAATTGAACCGAAGCATAAAACATGCCAGAAAATGGGGGGAGATAGTGCGATTGCCCTGCCCCGATGTTTTGCTCCCATTGACCGAAACGGCAGGGATGCCCATACTTCCTGCCTTGCTGTTTTTGCACCACACATAATCGGAGACAAGCCCATGTGCACACAAAAAATCATCTACACCCTGACCGACGAAGCGCCGCGTTTGGCGACGGCTTCTTTTTTGCCCATCGTGCGCGCGTTTGCAACGCCTGCGGGGATCGAGATAGAAGCGGCGGATATTTCCGTTGCGGCGCGCGTGCTGGCCGAGTTTCCCGAATTCCTGCGGGAAGACCAGCGCGTGCCGGATACCCTGAAAAGCCTGAGCGCCAAAACCCAGGAGCCGGACGCCAACATCATCAAGCTGCCCAACATCAGCGCCTCGGTGGCGCAATTGCGCGCCTGCGTCAAGGAATTGCAGGGCAAGGGCTATGCGCTTCCCGATTATCCCGAAGATCCCAAAACCGAGGCGGAAAAGGCCATTGCCCTGCGTTATGGCAAGTGTCTGGGGTCTTCCGTCAATCCCGTGCTGCGCGAAGGAAACTCTGATCGCCGCGCTCCGGCTGCCGTCAAGAATTACGCGAGAAAACATCCGCACAGCATGGGCAAGTGGAGTCAGGCTTCCCGCACGCACGCAAGCTGGATGCGGCAGGGAGATTTTTATCACGGCGAACAATCCCTGACGCTCGACAAGGCGCGTACCGTCAAAATGGAACTCGTCGGCAAGAGCGGCAGGGTGACGGTGTTGAAACCCGGACTGGCCTTGCTGGCGGGGGAAATCATTGATTCCATGTTCATGAGCAGGAAGGCGCTGTGCGACTTCTACGAGGCCGAAATGCAGGACGCGCTGGAATCCGGCGTGATGTTCTCCCTGCATGTGAAGGCGACCATGATGAAGGTTTCCCACCCCATTGTCTTCGGCCACTGCGTGCGTACCTATTACAGGGATGCCTTTGCCAGGCACGGGCAGTTGTTCGAGGAACTGGGCGTCAATGTCAATAACGGCATGGCGGATCTTTACGAAAAAATCGCAGGACTGCCCGAATCCAAGCGCGATGAAATCATCCGCGATCTGCACGCCTGCCAGGAGCATCGTCCCGAACTCGCCATGGTGGATTCCGCCAGGGGGATCACCAATTTCCACTCGCCCAACGACGTGATCGTGGATGCCTCCATGCCGGCGATGATCCGCGCCGGGGGCAAGATGTGGGACGCGCACGGCAAGCAGAAGGACGTGAAGGCCGTGATGCCGGAATCCACTTTTGCCCGCATCTATCAGGAAATGATCAATTTCTGCAAGACCAATGGCGCTTTCGATCCCGCGACGATGGGCACCGTGCCCAATGTCGGCCTGATGGCGCAAAAAGCCGAGGAATACGGCAGTCACGACAAGACCTTTGAAATCCCGGAAGACGGCGCGGCGAATGTGGTGGATCTGGAAACGGGCGAAGTGCTGCTTTCGCTCGCGGTGGAAAAGGGTGATCTCTGGCGCATGTGCCAGGTCAAGGACGCCGCCATCCGCGACTGGGTGAAACTTGCCGTTACCCGCGCCCGCCATTCCGGCATGACCGCCGTCTTCTGGCTCGATCCGTATCGTCCGCACGAAGCCGCGCTCATCAAAAAGGTGGAAAGCTACCTGAAGGAGTACGACACCTCCGGTCTCGACCTTCGCATCATGAGTCAGGTGCGGGCGATGCGTTTCACGCTGGAACGGGTGATTCGCGGTCTCGATACCATCGCCGTGACCGGCAACATCCTGCGCGATTACCTCACGGATCTTTTCCCCATCATGGAACTGGGCACCTCCGCCAAGATGCTCTCCATCGTGCCGCTGATGGCGGGCGGCGGCATGTACGAAACCGGCGCGGGCGGTTCCGCGCCCAAGCATGTGCAGCAGTTGCTGGAAGAAAACCATCTGCGCTGGGATTCGCTGGGCGAGTTTCTGGCGCTCGCGGTGTCGCTGGAAGAGTTGGGGCTGAAAACCGGCAACGCCCGCGCCCGTCTGCTGGCGCAAACCCTGGATGCCGCCACTGGCAAATTGCTGGATAACAACAAGTCGCCCTCGCCCAAAACCGGAGAACTCGACAATCGCGGCAGCCAGTTCTATCTTGTCCTCTACTGGGCGGAGGCGCTGGCGGCACAGGCGGAAGACGCAGAGCTTGCCGCGAAATTCGCGCCGCTGGCGAAGGCGCTTGCGGGCGGGGAAGCGAAGATTGTCGCGGAATTGGCCGCCGTGCAGGGCAAGCCTGCCGATCTGGGCGGCTACTACCTTGCCGACCCGGAAAAACTCGCGGCCATCATGCGTCCCAGCGCCGAATTCAACGCGGCGCTGGCGGCGATCCAGGACGTGCGGTTGTAAGGTTCTGTCCATGATCTCCGGCAAGCCGCTTTTCCAAACCCTTTTCGTCATTGCGAGAAGCGTAACGAGGTGGCAATCCATGCAGCACGGGGGATTGCCACAGCGTTCCAGAAGACTGAACCGTGGCACGGATTGCTTCGCCAAGCTCGCAATGACGATGGATTTGAGTTCGGCGTGTTCTCTGAATGGCTGACCGCTGAGTAATGGCCCCCTGTCCCTGCGGGCGACTTTGACCCTTGCCCTTCCTCCAGATGCCCGGACTTTTCGCTCCGCTTTCTTCTGCCGACCGTGTCCGTTTTCTCGCACGGCTTGCCGCCGTTGTGGGCGAACGCGCACTTTTGACCGAAGCGGCGGAAATGGCCGCTTTTCTCACCGATTGGCGTGGACGCTACCACGGGCAGGCGCTGGCGGCGGTTGCGCCGGGGACGGCGGAAGAAGTCGCGGAAGTCGTCAAGACCTGCCTTGCCTTTGGCGTGCCGATGACGCCGCAGGGCGGCAATACCGGCCTCTGTGGCGGCGCGACGCCGGATACGGACGGCACGGCATTGCTGATTCGCCTGCATCGCCTGAAGCGCATTCGCGCGCTGGAGGTACAGAACAACGTCATCATTGCCGAAGCCGGGGCGACGCTGGCTGCCGTGCAGACAGCAGCGCGGGCGGCAGGGCGTCTGTTTCCCCTGTCGCTCGCTGCCGAAGGTTCCTGCCAGATTGGCGGCAATCTCTCCACCAACGCGGGCGGCGTGCATGTGTTGCGCTACGGGACGATGCGTGATTTGACCCTGGGTCTGGAAGCCGTTTTGCCAGATGCCAGCCTCTGGCACGGACTTTCTCCCCTGCGCAAGAACAACACCGGCTATGACCTGAAACAACTGCTGATCGGCGCGGAAGGAACCCTGGGCGTAATCACGGCGGCGGCGCTGAAATTGTTTCCCCTGCCCCGGCAGCGGGTGGTAGCCTGGCTGGGACTGGCAACACCTGCCGGGGCGCTGACGCTGCTGGGACGCACGCAGGCAGCCTTTGATGCGCGCCTCTCTGCTTTTGAACTTCTCTGTCCACTTGCCCTCGCACTGTTGCGTCGCCATTTTCCCGGACTTGCGCCGCAGATCAATACGCCTTGGCAGGTACTGTGCGAATTGACGGATTCCGCCCCGGAAGATGAACCGCTCACCGCGCGCGGCGAGCGGTTCTGGGCGAAGGAGCTGGAAGACGGCGGCATCCTGGACGCCGTTGTCGCCCGCTCGGAAAGGGAAGCCAGGGCGCTCTGGGCGGCGCGGGAACATCTTTCCGAAGCACAGAAGCGGGAAGGCGTCAGCCTGAAACACGACATTGCCCTGCCGGTTTCCCGCATCCCGGAATTTTTGGCGCGTATCGAGCCGGAATTGCAGACGGCCTTTCCCGGCGTGCGTCACACGGCCTTCGGTCATCTGGGCGACGGCAATCTGCATTTCAACCTGTCACACGCCGCCCCCGCCGAAAACGCGCGCCTGCTGGCGCAAGGCGAGCGCCTAAACCGCGTCGTCTACGATGTTGTACACGCGCTTTCCGGCAGTATTTCTGCCGAACACGGCATCGGGCAACTGAAACGCGACCTGCTCGCCCACTACCAGCCGCCAGCGGCACGCACGGCGATGCAGGCGATCAAAACCGCGCTGGATCCGCGAGGTCTGATGAATCCGGGCAAGGTGTTGTAATTGGCGCAAAGGGTGCGATTGGTTTTACGATGATCGCACGAAACTTGACAGGTCTCCCTGTCGTGTACAATGTGCTCTTCCCCAAAACCACAAAACAGAGGAGACAAATCATGATCGACCATCCTGTGCAGCAACCCCAAAAGCAGCCTGCCTTGCGTCTTGTGCCCATGCCGAAGGATGAAAACATGTTCGGCGACATTTTTGGCGGTTGGGTCATGGCCAACGTAGACGTCGCCGGAGGGATTGAAGCGATGCGCCGGACGCGCGGGCGTGTGGCGACCGTGGCGGTCAACGCCTTTCAGTTTCAGCAGCCGGTTTCTTCCGGCGACGTGGTGAGCTTTTATGCCGAAACGCTCAAAATCGGCAAGACTTCCATCACGGTTTCCGTCGAAGTTTATGCCGTGCGCCACCCGGAAGCCCCGGTGACGGTCAAGGTCACAGAAGCAACACTCACCTATGTTGCTTTGGACAAGCAGGGCAACAAGCGCGACATTCCCCTGGAAAGCCGGTAGAATCATGTGCTTATGAACATCTCATGAACTTTCACATGAAAATCTGCTTTATGAAAACCCCCTCTTTCGCGCTGACGCTGGCCAGCGTTTTTATCTTTGTCCCGGCCAGTGTTGCCTTGGCCGATGGTCTCCGTTCCCTGGAGCAAAACGCCAGCGGTCTGGGCGTGGCCTATGCGGGTTCCGCTGCCGTGGCGGACAATGCCAGCACTGTTTTTTACAACCCCGCCGGTCTCACCCGTCTGCCGGAACACCAGGTTTCCCTGGGAATCACAGGGGTGCGTCACAATTATGCGTTCGACGACAACGGCTCTTTTGGCGCAAGCGGTGGTGATGGCGGCAACGCCGGTCGCTGGCGTGCCCTGCCCAACGCCTATCTTTCCTGGGCGGTAAATCCACAATGGGTAGTGGGACTGGGGATTTCCTCTCCGCACGGACTGCACACGGATTACGACGATGACTGGCGCGGACGCCAATTCATGGTGGAAGCCCGATTGCGTTCCTGGAACTTCAATCCTTCCGTCGCTTATAAATTCTCCGACAAGGTGTCGCTGGGGCTGGGTCTCAATTACGAAAAACTGAAACTGGAAACCAATTGGGCCGATGGCGCGAGCAACACGCTTTCCCGTTCGGATTCCGATACCGCCTGGGGCTGGAACGCGGGCGCGCTCTTTACCCTTTCTCCTGCCATGCGCGTGGGCGTGGCGTATCGCTCCTCGCTTGCCTTTGATCTGAATGCGGCGCAACCCTTTCCCGGCATCAACCGGCGCGGCGAATTGAAAACCCCTTCTTCCCTGACCCTTTCCGTCTGGCAGCAGGTTTCCGGGCAATGGGAAGCCATGGGCGACCTCTCCTATCTGCGCTGGAAAGATGTGAATGGTTATGGTCATGACGGCTGGCGTTTTGCCTGGGGCGCGGCCTATGCCTACAACGAACGCTGGAAATCGAAGTTTGGCATTGCCTACGAGCATGGCGCCATCCGCGACCGGAACCGCAGCGCCGTCCTGCCCGACAATCACCGGCTCTGGTTTTCGCTGGGCGGACAATATCGCATCGGCAAGGCGGCGGCGCTGGATTTTGGCTACGCCTACCAGTGGGTGAAAACACCTGACATTGACCAGCGCGGCTCAGGTTTGCGCCTCACCGGCGATTACGACGCCAACAGTCATGTGCTTGGGGTGCAGTACACTCAGGATTTCTGAGCGATGGCCTGGCGGGAGGCGCTGCTTGGCCTGATTCTGCTCATTGTGGCCTACATGGTCTGGCTGCTGTGGCGGATGCGCGCCCTCTCCCGCAAATCGCGCAAGCCGCCGGCACGGGAGTTTCGGGAACCCGTCGCCGACGCCTCCCCGAAAAAAAACGCCCCCCCAAAAACGGGCGCCAACATGGCAACCAAAACAGAACCCCAGATCGCGCCCAGGGTTGTGCGTCCCCGTCCCGTGTCGGACAGACGCACGACACTGCAACAAGCCTATGCCGCCGAGCCGGAAGACGAGGAACCCGAAGATCCGCGTCAGGCGGATTTTTCCGCACCGGGCTTTGCTGCGGATGACATTGCCGGGATTCCGCCCAAAGCCGGTGATGCCCCCGTCTGGAGCGTGGCCGACGCGGTGGGTCTGGCGCAGCAGGCTTTCATGCACGGGGTAGAACGCGAAATTGCCCAGGTGCACGATGAAATCGACGCCTTGCGCGGGGCGCTTGCGAATTTGCGCGAAGACATCGCCCTGCTGCGCGAAAATTTCCAGCAGGAAGTCAGCGCCAATCGCGTCGCTCAAGGCACTTCGCCGCTCTACAACGATGCCATGCAGATGGCCATGCTGGGGCACGACGCGACAACCATCTCGGAGCGCTGCGGCATTTCCCGCGCCGAGGCCGATCTGGTGACGGCGCTCGTGAAAGGTCCGCGAAGCGAAAACAGCAGCACGCCACAGGCGCAATCCTGAGAACGGAAAACAGAAAGGGCTATCATGGCGACCGATCGCGACGATGCCGAACAGCGCGGCAAACTTATCCGGCAACTGATGTATGCGGCCAGCGCCGTGGGTGTGTTGCTGGCGCTCCTGGTTCTTTTCAACACCCTTTCCACGCCGGAAGCGCGCGACAGCCCAAGCTATCCCAATCCAGTCCCCGTTTCCCGTCCTGCGGGCGGCACGGTTCAGCCGCTGACGCCCCCCGCGCTTCCGCCTGAAGCGACGCTGCCAGACATTGCGCCCAGCCTGTTGCCACAACCTGCCTCCACACTCCCGCCCGCGCCGGAGAACATGCCTGTCCAGCCTGCGCAAACAACACCCGCACCCGCGCAAATTCAACCTCCGGTTCTGGCGCCCACGGTTCCCCCTGCAACCGCCGTCCAGCAGCCCACACAAGCCCAAACGCCTCACCCCACACAGTCGTCGCAGCCTGCCGCCAGCACGGCCATCCCCAGCGCCACGGTGATTGCCACTACGCCCGCGCCACAGCCACAGCGCCCAATTGCCGCGCCGACGCAACCTCAGCCCCCCCGGCAGGCGACGATTCTTCCCTTGCCCAAATCGGCCCCGAAAGTGGAGGATGTCCCCGAAGGCAGTGCGCCGCCCACGTTCGACCTGCCAACGCTGCCGCCCGACCCGATGCCGCCGCCTGCCAGCGGTTTTCTCGTGCAGGCCGGGGTGTTCAGCAACCCGCAGCGCGCGGAGGATCTTTACGCCAAGCTGCGCGCCAACGGCATTCCCGCCACCCTGGAAACCCGCGTACATATTGGCCCCTTCAAAAGTCAAAGCGAAGCCCAGGCCGCTCGCGCCAGGCTGAAGAAACTCGGCATTGAAGGACTTATCCTGCCGCCGCGTTGATGGTGCAAAATTTTGCCAGGGCGCGCTATCACGCGTTTCCGTGGAAACGCATGCTTACAAACAGCAGACAAAAAATGAGTCCTGAAACGCCCTGCCGTGCCTACAGTAGAGGCATGACGCTTGCGCCGCAAGCTGTCTTTTCTGAACTGGAAAGGAAACCATCATGAAAGCCATCGCCGCAACCCTGATTCTGGGTCTCGCGCTCTCTTCCACCAGTGTTCTGGCCGATCCTTATCACCGGGGAGGTCATCGCTACGCGCGTGGTGCCCACGCCCCCAACCGTGTCGTGGTAGTTCAGCGCCCGGTCCATGTCGCGCCGCGCGTCGTCTACCGGGAAACCGTGCGCGCGCCAGTGGTTGTCTACCGCGAACAGCCCACTGTGGTTTATTACAGAGAGCAAGGCGCGCGCAGCGACAACACGGCGGGGATGATCATCGGCGCTACCGCAGGCGGCATCCTCGGCAACCAAATTGGACGCGGCAATGGTCGCGCCCTTTCTACCGCCGCCGGCATCATTCTGGGAGGCATGATTGGCAACGGCTTGTGAAATCAGGCTCCCACAAAATCCAAAAAATCGGCAGCCTTCACGCTGCCGATTTCTGTTTACCCGCCAATGAATGCAGGGAAACACGCGCTCATTCCCAATGATCCCGAATCCGCCAGAAACGGACGGTTTTATCCCTGGAACCACTGATGATCCGGTTTGAATCCACAGGTGAAAATCTGGCGGAACGAACCCAGTCCGCATGGCCTTCGATCGTCAATAATTGTTCACCGGTATCCGCATCCCAAAGTCGAATCGTCCTGTCGTCGGAAGCCGTCAGCACTCGCTTGCCGTCGGACGAAAAATCGACGGAACGAATCCAATCCGAATGACCAACAAATTTTCTTGCCGGAGTACTTTTTCCAACGTGCCAAAGGCGTGTGATTTTATCCTTGTGTCCAGTCAAAAAACGGTTTCCATCCCGGGAAATTGCCATGGCCAGGATCGGGGATAAATCACTTTCGTCACGATAAATCGCATGATTCTTCCCGAACGGCTCCCACACGGCAATGCGACCATCGGAAAAACCACACAAAACCCTGTTCTGGGCCTGGTCGGGGAAAAATTCAACTTTCGTCACGCCGGAAGAGCCACGAAGACTCCGATAATTCTTCACAACCTTGCGTTCCCAAACCGTGCAAAGCCCATCTGTCGACCCTGCTACAATCCGGTCACTGCCGTTTGAAAGATCGACCGCAGTAACCATACCCGCGCGCTGAATGGCAAGTACAAGATCCTCCTCTCGCGCTCCCTCTGATTCTCCCTGCAATTTCCACAGACGCACGGTATCACCAGCAGAAAATATCGCATATGCCCCTCCCCTGGAAAATCTTGCGGAATGCACTTCTCCTCCCGTGGCATGTTCCTGGTACACCCCTTTGCTCGGGTAAGTCCAACTTACGCTGTCTCCATCTCCGACCAGAAAGCTTGATCCTTTCGGAGCCAAGGAAACGGAAAGGACAGGGGCGGTATACGTTTTCCGTTCTTCGATGATCTCAAGCACGGAATATTTCGGCGCTTCCTTCAATTCGGCAATCCGGGTTCTGGCTTTGCCATGCCCAAATTTTTCCGCCAGGAGGTAATATTCTTCCGCCCTGGAATACCTGAACGCCAATCTTTCATCTTCACCGTACTGATAGAACCGATCACGGGCTTCCCGTATTTCAGCCAATTTTGTTTCGGCGGTTTTATTACCCAATTCCATCGACCTCGACAGCAGAGAAACCGCTCTGGCAGGATCTTCATCGAGAATCGCAAGCGCCTGTTCATAAGCGGACTCGGCATTTTGGCGGAGGGTACGAGCCTCATACCAATGGAACAGAAAGAAGACCACCAGGACAAGCGCCACAAAAAACAGCGCCAGCAGGATAAAAAACATCTTCCGCTGTTTCTGGAAACGCCTATCCTTGTCCAGAATGTCGTCAATGGAAATTTCTCCCTGTGCGAGGCCAATCAGGGTGGCGTCATCCATTTCTGCATCCTTCGCGCCAAATTGCTCGATTTTCCCCCTGACGGTGTTTTCAGACGCACTGCCAGAATGACGCTCATCCATTTTTTCCTCAGTGCCTTCGTCAATGCCAAATTGCTTGAGTTGTTCCCTGACGGTGTTTTCAGGCTCACTGCCGGAATGGTTCATTTTATGCACCTCCTGTTAATTGTCTGTAAGTTGCCAGCACATGATTTGCCGGTGGCTCATTTCGTCGCACCCTGGACGATTTCACCCAATTTTGTTTCGGTGTCCTTATTACCCAATCTCGCCGGCTTTACGGACAAGGGTACCGCATTGGCAGAATCATCACAGGGAATCTCAAGCGTCTGCTCACACTCAACCTTTGCTTCTTCCTTGACTTCTTCTTTTTTTCCAGTAGACAGCTTGTTTTCTGTAATTGTATCTGCCTGTTGCGAAGGAATGGGCATGACCTTCACGTCCTCCGTGTGATTGCCAGCTTCCATCAGTACCAGCACCACCACGAAGAGCACACTGATCACGATCACCATCAACAATTCGTATGTTTTTTTGTGAAGCGCCGTGTTCAGGGCAGGCGTTTCCCTGGCAACTTCCACTCCCCCGGATTTTGGCTCCACGAAATCATTTATCTGGTACATCATATGAGAAGATGCGCCCGGCTCTTCTTCCGCCGCAAGACCCGGAACATGGCGTTCCTCCGGATCACGGGGACACTTTTCTGGCTGGCGATTGCGCCCCACGATGCTGCCAAATTCCGCATGGCTGAAATTGGCATACGTATCTGAACTGCGATCAAGAAGATCCGAAACAACATCATGCAACAGGCTTCTTTTTCTGAAAGCCACCACCTGCTTGAGAAAATCAGTGGACAACTGGAACTGTGGCGCCTGATCGGATGTAATGCCCGGCCTGATCTTTTCCATAAAATACGAAACCAGGTTCGGAAGGACCTCGATCAAAGCGGGAAAAATACGATAGAAATCCTTTCGCCCGGAAGCACACGTGAACCCGACCGCAAAATCCAACCTTCTTCCCCGTTCATCCCTTGCCTCCACATCCTTGAAGAAAATGGCGAACACGCAGAGCGCATCGGAAGCATGAGACAAAAACAAGGGACAGGAAGCATCCAGCCGTCCGGAATCGGAATAACGTTCCAGTACCCGCGCCAGAAAATCGTCACGAATCGGCGCAGCGGGAGAAAGCAGCCAACGGTAATCCCTGGAACGGGTCCTGCCATATACAAAAGGTTTTGGGTTCATGATATTGCTGTCACCACCTTGTCGGATTCACGAAACAATGGAATCAACGCCTGTTCATAGGCTTGCAATTGCTGGTTTTCTCCCAGAATATCCATGCTGAGTTGTTCTTGCGCTCGCTTACTGGAATGAACCTCGTCGTTCCATTTTCCGTCGTTGTAGAAAAGACGCTTCCAGAATCCCATATTCACCAACCGCGCCTCATCCGATTTTTGCGCACTCAACCGTCCATGCAATGCGGCAACACGCCCTTGGGCCCGTACCTTCTCTGCGGCAACCACGCAACCCACCAGCCAATAAAAAGCCTGCACGATGTTGAAGGGTTCCGGCTCACCGATGATTTCATCCGACACCACGGGCGCCGTGCTGAAGGTTGCGTCCTGAATGAAGGTACGCCGATTGTTGCCACGCCCCACGGCGGAAATCGCAACCATCCCGCAACGCCACAATGGATTACGCCGCGCCATGTCCACAAGTCCTCCCAGCACTTCCTTGGTCTTCTCTTTCAAGGGGCCATAATCTCCAGCGCCGATCCACCTCGCGTCCTCGATCGCATCGCACTGCGTCAGTACGATCAAGATATTGACCATGCTTCTTTGCTTCGAGGATTCAAAATGAGAAATGATCTTTGCGATAGGTTCCGTGCCCACGAATCTTCGCGCCTGTTTGATGTTCTCTGCAGAAGCAATCCGGTAGCCATCCAGATAGATGACAATGGCCGTGGATTTTTCAAGACAATGATAAAGATCCTCCTGTTCCGATCCATCCGAAGCATCGCCGGTCAACAAACCGCCCTTGTAATCAATCCAGCCAATATCCAGCACAGTATCCCGTCCCTGCAACAGAGAAAACTGCCGGAACGTGCTGCTCTTGGTGCCGGATGGATAGCCCTTGTAGCCGTTATGGCCAATACGATCCAGGTTGGCCGCAATTCCGATTTCCTTGTGCAGCAGGGAATCACGCAAGACCTGCCTTCCTTTCGCGTTGGTATCCGCGATGAAGAACCCGCCGTGCGCGTTTGCCGGAGAGTTCAGACTATCCAGCAGAGACCCCAGAAAAACAGTCTTTCCGGAACCTGAAATTCCAAGACAGGTAATCAACATACCCATATGAAAACTCCTGTTTTTTGCTTCATCAATTCAAAAAAACGTCCCGAAAACCGAGAACATTCGCAAAATTTGCTCACTTTCTGCTTCCTTTCTTTCTGGCTCAAGTCCTTTTCGGGGAGCACAGGATGAGTGCGCAATGATCCTCCCTACCCGTAATCTGCCGCTTCAGGGAACGCATGTCGAACACGCTCGCGCTTTGCGTAACACTGGTATGTTGTATCCATATGCGTTGTTGCATGTCGGTCAGCACATATTCCAGCCAGGGTACCTGGACAATAGCCTGGATTTCCTGGAAATCCGGAAAGCGCCAGCACGCTTGCCCTCCCATGACCTGACGATTGGCGGTCGCAAGCACGGCGAGGGCTTCATCTGCCGTCCGAAGCGCCATATCTCCACTCACAACAAGATCCAATACCTTGCAAAACCATGCCGCTGCCTTTTTGTATTCCCACGGTTTCAAACTCTCCCCCGTCATGGACAAAGGCGTCCATATTCGGATATCGTAAGGAACCTTCCCGGTTCGTTCCTCTTTCCGCCAGGCTTCCTCCGCTTTCCTGCGCTGCTCCTCTTCCTGCCGTGCCTCCTCCTCCGCTTTCCTGCGCTGCTCCTCTTCCTGCCGGGCTTCCTCCGTTTTCCTGCACTGCTCCTCTTCCTGCTGGGCCTCCTCCGCTTTCCTGCGCCGCTCCTCTTCCTGCCGGATTCGCTCCACAATTTCTGCATTCAGACGTTCCAGATCGCACAGCGAAGTTTTCAAGATCACGATCACGGCATCCTTGGCGCTCAATTCATGCCCCCCTCTCGGAAAAAGCTGAAGGTAATGCTCGAACGCTTCAAGCTGTTCCCGGTGATTCCCTTTCAACGCACCATCTGGTGAAAGGGAAGTCCACAACGCCTCGTCCGCACATGACACAAGCCGATCCAAATAATCCGCATAATCCCGGATGCTGTAAAAAAACGAATCCGCCATCGCGTTGGCTTCCTGTGTCATCGCAGACCTTCCCACCGTTTTTCCATTTCGCGCCTGAAATTTTCCGCCTGTGCAATTGCATCCCGCAGAAGCACGATCAGCCTGTCTCGCGCGTCGCGCGCATGCGCTGGCTCTGGAAACACGCTCAGGTATTCCTCGAAAACCTTCCAGTCCTGACTGGCGGCAATGTTCCGCCATGTTGCCTCGTCCATGTTGCCAACCAACGCGCGCAAATAATCAGCGTAAGACTGAAGCCGGGAAAAGGCAGCCTGTGTCATGAGGATTTTCCGGCGGCGCCTTTCGCGCGCAATGCCTCGAAATTGCGCGCGTCCTCCGCCGTCACTGTCGCCTTTATATCCCGGAAAAAGGATTCCGAAGGGTCCAGCGGACTGAAAACCACAGTGGATATACTTGCGCCGCCCCCTCCGGTCTCCGGTACTGTCGCCGCGTCCGGCGTCTCATCGACATAGGGAAGCGTGCGATCCTCTTCCGCGCGTTCCTTGTAAAGTTGCGCCAGCGTTTCCCTGATTTCCTCTGCCGCATAGGGCACAAAGGCGCGCCCGATCTGATTCGCGCGTTTTTCTCCGAAATCATTGTTGTAGATGAACTGGTACGGCTTCAGACTGGCTGCCGCATCGTTATAAGCGCGGGAATCAAAAATCTTCCCGGATTCGGAACGGTCGAGCTTGAACGCGATACGCACAGGAATCTGCTTCAAGACCGCTGCGGGAATATTGGCAGACGTCAGGTTCTGGGTCGACAAAATGATGTGAATACCAAACCCCCTGCCCGTGCTGGCCACCTTCGCCAATTGCCGTTCAAAAGGCAGGGTTTCGCTGTAACTTCCCGCGAAAAGTTTTTGCACTTCGTCAATGATCAGGATAACGCGCGGCATGTGCTCCCCAAGGTTCTTGCCATTGTATTCGTCGATGTGACTCACCTTCTCCTGCCTGAATTTGACGGAACGCTCTTCAATCAGTTGGGCAAAACGGTCAACGACCTGGCGTGCCAATTCTGGTCTGGTATTGTCCAGAAAAAGACGCGTACAGTTTGGATGACTTTCAAAAACCTGAAATTCGACGCCTTCTTTGTAATCCATCAGGAACAGCAAAACCTGCCGGGCCGTATATTGCTTTGCAATGCTGACGATGATGTGATTGAGCATAGACGTTTTTCCCATGCCGCTCATACCTGCCACCAGCACATGATAGGTATCGGAATGCTTGCCCAGAGAAAGAAAAATATCGTTGCGATCGTCCAGCGTCCGACCGATTGGAATTTTCAGAAAATCCTGGCGGCTGTCCTCCATTTCCTTTCTTTGCAGGAAGGCTGCAATTTGCGCCGCTCGCGGCGCAAGCGTTCGGGAAATTCCGGAAAAATCTGGCCGCAAGTCAAAACGCGCCATGTACTCCAGCAAACGTGCCATCTCCAAGTCATGGCTGGAGGTGATTTCAACCCCATGGTTTTCAAACATCAGGCAATTGCGGCGCAAGGGCGACAAAGAGGAGAGGGATAGCGGGACGGCGGCTGTGCCTTCCTCCCCCAGATCAGCCAATGGCATCCGGCCGCCAATCAACGCCCGCGCCAATTCCGCAGATACCTTGCGCCGTTCGTCGTTTGCCAGGGCCGACAGAGCAGAAACACGGCCATAGGCCAGAATATAAATACCCGCCTCGGCGCTGACCGCCATGAATTCCAGCACTTCATGCCCTTGGGAAAAGTCTGGAATGATCTGTTCCAGGTTCCACAGCAGCAGATGGATTTTTTCCTTGTACGCGCTTTCACGATTATGCCGGACCATGTCGTTGCCGCGCAGAACGTCCTGCAGTCGCCTGCGCGCAAGCGCATACAGTTTCCTATGGGCATCCTCCGCCTCGTCCCTGGTGATCTCAGTGTAAATACCAACATCCTTGAGCCCCAGCAAGGTTTTGAACCGGCTTTTCAGAGAAAAATCGAATGCCATGATCTCCACATCGCCCGGCCCAAGCCCTTCGGTAAAAGCAAGAACGAGGTGTTGCAAATAGTCGAACGCCAGAGCGGCTTGTCCATCCTCGAACAGGACAAACCAATTCCCCGCTGACCAGGGAAAAAGCAGGGGCATGTACGCACCTGTGGGAGTGTGCAAACTTCCCGCATGTAACCCTGCATCGGTAAAAAGGCTTGGCAGTCTGAATTCCATGCTTCCTCCCACTCCTCAATGACCGGACAGAACGTCCGCTACCGCCTGGCGAATCATGTCGATTTGCACCTGGGTATAGCCGCCTGCTGCCCGAAAATCCGCTTTCATCGCCCCTGTCGCCTCCAGAAAATCCCGATGTCGGCCTTCCATTTCGCGCAGGTATTCCGCAAGGTAATGGCTGGAACGCAAACTGGACAGCATTTCAGCAAAGCCGCTCTCCACCCGTTCCAAAGTCTGTATGATTGCTTGGATAACATTCAGCATCTTTGAAGCGCACCTGAATTGTTGTTCCAGCGATAGTTCTTCTTCCGCCATGATCGTTTCCTTTCCCTGAAAATTTCGCTCAAGCCTGCCGCGCTGTGGACTGCAACCGAACAATCACGGCACGTCTTGTTTCAATCAGGATTCTCATGCCTTGTAGCCGGTCGAAAACCGCTTCCGCCCGCTCTTCAGCCTTCCTGCTGCGTTCCATGAAACCCTGGATATAGTCCTCCAGCATCAAGAGCCGCCTGGCATCCTGAATGTGCTGCGTAAACTCACCCGGAATACTTTGCAAGATGCTCGCGAATTCTTCTAGGGAGTGCTCAAACGCCGCCAGAGCCTGAAGCTGCTCGTCATAATCATTTTCCGACACAGAAATCCCTTTCGTTGATAAAAAAGCCGAATTGCAGCCATCCCTGCCGTAAACATTCGGGGTATAGATGTCATGCTGTTTTGCCATCTGCTGGTCATACATATTGTTGTAGCTTTTGGAATAGCTGGGAAAGCTGTGGTCAAAGCGCATGAAACGAATCGCGGCATCCAACACGCCTTTAGGCCGCAAAAAACCCCGCATGTTTTTCGGATTGCCCATCTTCGCGTCCTGCACGCCATCCTGTGCACCTTCCTGTTCGCGTCCACCATTCATGAATCGTTGGAAAGCGGACAGGAAACCTTGCTTGTTCAGGACGTCCTGATCTTCATCGTTCGACATGATCGACGTCCTCTTCGAAAAATCCCTCTGACGCAACAGAAACGAAAAAAGCCCACCTCCACATGGAAGGCAGGCTTTGCGCAGCCGCTCCTTGCTTCGCTGCGGCTAGCTCAGCAAAACGAGCGAGTGAGTGAGTGAGTGAGTGAGTGAGTGAGTGAGTGAGTGAGTGAGTGAGTGAGTGAGTGAGTGAGTGAGTGAGCAACAACTGTGCCAACCAAGTTGGTTGGCACTACCTTCCGAAAAGAAACCCCGTCACCTACTTGTTTCATCTGCCACATACCACCCAAGAAAAATAAGACGCTTCCAATCTACCAAGCCTGACGAACCTTGTCAATTTCTTTGATCTCTTTGTCAGGACTTGTCGTTTCGCCCAAAAAAATGCCGTTCGCGCCGAAGCGGCGTTCCGTGATCTGAACACTGCCGTCGGCATGGCGGCAGAACAGGGTGGAGGCGCGGCTGCCGTAGTCGGGAGAGGCGATGAAGATAGGCGAAAGCTTGCGTTCCAATGCCAGCGATACTCCGGTTTGTGGCAAATCGGCATCGGCTGCAAGGCGTCTATCGCGTAAAAAATCGAAAAAGGGTTCGGGATCGGGCCAGTGTTTCAGGGCGGCGGCAAAAGCCGCTTTGGCGCGCGTGAGCTTGGGCCATGGAGTATCCAGTTGCGCGTTGGAAAGGCCATAAATGCCGGGATCAAGAAGACGCGGGCGGACGCCGTTGCGGTTGGAGGCATAGAGCAGGGTTTGGCAATCGCCCAGAAGCAGATTGCATCCGGCACAGGTTTTCAGGTCGAGACTGGCCAGAAAGGGAGCAGGCGGCTGGCCGCTCTGGAGATAGCGGGCGAGGAGCACGCCGCGTGAAGTGGAAAAGGCGGGCATGGTTGCCTCGCGTACATTGGTGAGCGCGGCAAAGCGTCCATCGCGGTGGACGGCAAGCCAGCCGCCCCCCGCTTCCAGATCGCGTCCGCCCAGAATTTCCGGCTGATCCTCCCAGGGCGCGAGCGGCAGGGTTGGACGACTGTAAAATTCGTCGCGGTTGGCGGCGAGGATCAGCGGGGTGTCGGCGCGTACCTGCCAGGCAAAAACGATCAGACACATGCGTCGGGGTTAACCAGGCTGGCGGTGAGCACGCTCCCGTTTGCGCCGCCCTGGCGGAGGTCGCCCGCACCTGTTTCCAGCAGCACGGCGAGCGCCGCATAGCCGTCTTCGCCTGGCGCGACGGTAACGACGGTTCCCGCAATGGAACCCGGCTGGTCAGCGCAGGCCGGAGAATAGAGGGGTTCGCCCGGCACAAGGGGACTACTGCTGGCAAGGCGGTAGAGATGGCGTTTGACCTTGCCCAGATGCTGGGTGCGGGCGACAATTTCCTGTCCGGTGTAGCAGCCCTTCTTGAAGCTCACGCCCAACGGGGCGAAATCCGCCATTTGCGGGACGAAGGCTTCCCGCGTTGCCGCCGTGATCCAGGGAAAACCGGCGCGCACATCCAGTCCCTGCCAGAGGGCGGCGCGGACGGGTTGGGCCATCGTGGCGAGTCGTGGCCAGAGTTCAGCGCCTTTTTCCGGCGGCAGCAGGAGCAGAAAACGTGGCTCGGCTTCCGGCAGACGGATGACCACAAAGCCATCGGAAGAAAAGGTGAGCGTCGCTTCCGGTGTGGCATCCTGAGCCACTGCCGGAGGGGGAGGCGTGTTCAATCCCAGCATCTGGAGTGCCGCTGCCGTTTCTTCTCCGGCAAGACCCAATACGAGCAGGGGAACGGCGGCGATGCGAACCTTGGCGCGCAGCACGAACATCGGCAGGCGTTTCAGGGTGGCTTCGACGAGATCGGCGGCAAGAATCAGGTAAAAGCGTTTTTCCGCGCAGGGGAGGGGAGCGACAAGAAAATTTGCCAGCATCCGCCCCTTGGCGGAACACCAGGCGGCGTAGCGCGCCACCCCGGCACGCAGCGGGCGCAAATCCTGTGTGAATTGTCCCTGCATGAAGCTGAGGGCATCGTCACCGGAAATTTCCAGCACAGCCAGATGCGGCAGGGGCGCGAGCACGGTTTTTCCGGCAGAAGCGGCACAAAACTCCGCTTCCCGCGTGTCAAAGGCGGGAGAAAAGTTGCGCCAGAAATCCAGAGGATTTTCAGTATTTTCGGGGGGAGCGGTCATATGAGTGCGAGCAGAACGGGGAAGACAGCCGACAGGGGGCAAGCGGGCAAAAACAACCTCAGGGCGTGGCAAGAGAGGGAACAGGAACGCCTGGGGCGGTCGTGGAGGTTGGCATACCGCTATCGGGATAGCGAATGAAATCCTCGTTTGACTTCACCATGCCCAGCTCAAAGCGGGCGCGTTCCTCGATGGCCTCGGTGCCTTCTTTGAGGTCGCGCACTTCGGCTTCCAGATCGGCGTTGCGCGCTTCCATTTGCCGCACCATGCGCTGGCGCTCTTCCAGGCGCAGGCTTTCTTCCCGCGCCATGAGCCAGCCGCCCTTGTCCAGCCACAAGGGATATTGCAGCAGGAGCAGGAGGACAGTGAAGATGACGAATAGCCAGCGCATGATGGGATACGGTTTAACGCCTGAATCAGGCCGCGCCGCGAAACGATGTCGGCGTGAATGAATTGTTGGACGAGCTTGCTTCAGTGACAAATGTGAACACCAGGTGCTCGTCCTTGCGCGTGTTACCTGCGTTCGGCGGGACGACTGCGCTCCAGAACGCCTCGGCAGCATTGAACGGGAAACACCTGATTCGCCACGAACCCGGATGGGCTGCAAACAATACGGCGCAAGCAGCCCTCCCAAAACCTTTGCCTCTCCATGGCTTGCACAGCCAATACTCTGCCATTTCGGTTACACCCTTTTCATCCCGACGAACAAGGGCGAATCCTACCACGAAGTTCTCGACGCGCATGAGATACGGGAAACGCGAACAGGGCAATCGCATGAATCTTATACAAGACCGAGGCGTTGAGCGCGGTATGCGTCTGATGTGGCGGCGATGAGGTGGCGAACCTTGAGCATGGATTGCCGCGTCGCTACGCTCCTCGCAATGACGGTCTCCTCTAACCTCGTCATTGCGAGGCGCGCAGGCCCGTGGCAATCCATGCGGCCTTTCCGGTTGCTTTGGCGTTCCAGATAACTGAACCGCCGCATGGATTGCCGCGTCGCAGCGTTGTTCAATGAGCTTTAGGGTAGAGCATAAAGCACACATTCAAAAATGGAATGATGCTGACGCATGTAGAAACGGTAGCCGAGTTTCCATACATCGAGCAAACAGGGAATCTGCCACAGATGTTCCGGGCGATGATAAAGGCAAATGGCAAGGCATGGGTGATATTTCGAGATG
>JAISWQ010000055.1 GCA_031271025.1 Zoogloeaceae bacterium
GAAGCCGCGCAACAGGCGGAAAAACTGGAAGCGGCGGCAAGAGGCGGCGATTTCGCCTTCGTCGCCGCGCATAACGACGAATGCGTCGCCACGCTCGAACGCCTGCTTGCCGACCTCTCCGCGCTCTTGGCAGGCGAGGCCGCCGACGACGAAGCGCAAAAGCCCCTCAAGGAAACGCCCGACGCCGCAACGCTGGAAAAACTCCGCGCCGCCAGCGCCGCCTACGACATGGACGGCGTGGACGCCGCGCTGACGGAACTGGAAAGCTACCGCTACGAAAACCGGCAGGAACTGATCGCCTGGCTGCGCGAACAGGCGAACGCAACGGAACTCGCGCGCATCGCCGAGAGACTGGCGAAGGCGGAAGGCGATTGAACGTGGCGGACATCCCCTTGCCAAATGCAGCGCGAACACAAAGCCCATGCGCCCATCTTCAACCTCGTCATTGCGAGGAGTACAGCGACGTGGCAATCTCCCAACCTCGTCATTGCGAGGAGCACAGCGACGCGGCAATCTCCCCACCTCGTCATTGCGAGGAGCGCAGCGACGTGGCAATCCATGCGGCGGTTCCGTCACCCGGAACGTCGAAGCCGACCGGAAAGCAATCTGGATTGCCACGGGCCTTCGGCCCTCGCAATGACGGTGTGGGGGAATTCGCCGCAGGCGCGAACGATGGCTGGAGGAGCGCCCTTTTCGGCCGGGTGGCGCCCGCGGCGGGGCGCCGCCTGGGTATGTGGATCATGACGCGCTTCGCGGCACAGCGCGTCTATGCCGTCATCCGCGAGGGAGCGTGCTCCGGGTGCTCGCTGATCTCCGCCATGATCTCCGGCTGGCGGATGTCCAGGGATTGACGCGCCGAAATGGGTTCATACGCATTTGCGGCAAAGGAGGTGGCGACGACACGCCCTGGGGGAGAATGTCATCTGGCGGGGTTTGCTGCTCTCGACGCCAAAGTTTATTTCATGCTTCAACGCGCCTTCGCGTTCGACGAACAGGACGTTGCATTGGGTATGGATACTTATTACGTCGAGTGGCGCGGCCAGGAACACGCGGGTTACGGCGGCATCTTGCGCTTTGTGCTGAAGCGAGGCGGCGCCGACATCACCTTTTCTCCTAACATGGCGGAAAATATGGATGGCATGGCGCGTCTTTCCATATCCTTCCAGTTGGCGGCTTCTGAATATCTGGCCTTGCCGGAGGCGCTCGGTTGCATTTTTCATGGCAGCGGTTGTCTGGTCGTGGCCGATGCCTGAGCATTCATTCACCTGGACAGACAAGAGGAAAACCGCCATGTCGAAGCCGCCTTTGTCCGCCTTGAGCGTTTTCGGCCTTTTGCCGCGTAAGATGGGAGAATGAAGACTATCGCGCCATCCGCGAAGACGCCAACCCCTCCACCCCGTCATTCTCCGGCGCGACGCGACACGGAAAATCCATCCGATCTCCAACACGACACGAGGAGCGCATGAGCATCCATTGTTGTGATTACCAGGCTCCCATGGGTCCGATCATTGCCGCGGCCGAAGACGACGCCATCATCGGCCTGTGGTTCGATGGGCAGAAATATTTCCCCACCGGCACGGAACGTTGGGTGCGCGCGCCTTCCCACCCGGCGCTCGTCCAACTCCGTGCCTGGCTCGACGGGTATTTTCGCGGAGAAAGCCACGCCTTTCCAGGCCGGATCTCGCCCAAGGGCACGGCGTTTCGCCAAAATGTCTGGCAGGCGCTCCGGCGCATCCCGTATGGAAGCACCACGACCTATGGCGCCATCGCCCGGGAACTCGCCGCCCGTCGCGGCATTGCGTCGATATCCGCACAGGCGGTGGGAGGAGCGGTCGGCCACAATCCCATCTCGCTCGTGATTCCCTGCCACCGTGTCGTGGGCGTCAAGGGCGCGCTGACCGGCTATGCTGGAGGCATTGAAAAGAAGGAAGCGATCCTGCGTCTCGAAGGAATTTGTCGAGCCTCGGCCTGAAAATCCATGTCGATACGCAACAGGCATACAACGGAATCCATCTCCATCCTGGTCAGCCCGACCATCGCCGTGGCCCTGTTGCCGTTTGCCATGGGAATGTCGGCCAGCTCATTTGCGAATCGGCGCGGATCAGGCGATCCATCGCCCCGCGGCAGCGTGACGGCACGGAAAACGCCGCGGGAGAAGCCCCCTCCGATCCCGTTCCCCGAGGCCCCTCCCCGCGGGAGGCAAGCCAGCCCAGCGACCGATTCCGCGACCGATGCGGCAACAGGCTTCGGAAGTGAAGGCATCGGTTATCATTGCGCGCGACCTCCATCCACCAAGCCCATGTCCAGATGATCCACAAACTGCTGCGCAAGGTTTTCAAGCGCGTAGCGAAATCTCCCGTTTTTCCGGAGCCCGCCCGCATTCCCGTCAATCAGCACGGCATCCGCCGCGAGCGGATATCGCCCGCCGCGTGCAAAGTCTGTACAACGCTCCAGGAGCGCGGCCATCAAGCCTACGTCGTCGGCGGCGCGGTACGCGATCTCCTGATCGACCACACCCCCAAGGATTACGACATCGCAACCTCGGCCACGCCCGAGGAAGTGCGCGCCCTGTTCCGCCGCGCGCGGATCATCGGCCGCCGCTTCAAGATCGTCCATGTGATGAGCGGCGCGGAAACCATCGAGGTCACCACCTTCCGCGCCCGTCACGAAGCGGAAACCGACGAACATGGCCGGGTATTGAACGACAATGTCTATGGCACCCTCGCCGAGGACGCCTCCCGGCGCGATTTCACCATCAACGCCCTCTACTGCGACCCGAGCACCGAAACGATCATCGATTTCCACCACGGCGTAGCCGACTTGCGCCAGAAAACCTTGCGCATGATCGGCGAGCCGCGTACCCGCTATCGAGAAGACCCGGTGCGGATGCTGCGCGCGGTACGGCTCGCGGCCAAACTCGGTCTCATCATCGACCCCACCGCCCGGGCGCCGATCCGCGCCATGGCGATCCTGCTCGAAAATGTGCCGACGGCGCGTCTCTTCGACGAAACGCTCAAATTGCTGATGTCGGGCAACGCGGTGCGCTGCATCGCCCAATTGCGTGCCGAAGGGCTTCATCACGGCCTCCTGCCCCTGCTCGACATCGTCCTCGGCCAACCGGATGGCGAGCGCTTCATCCGGCTCGCGCTGGAAAATACCGACGAACGGGTACGCGCCAACAAACGGGTTTCGCCCGGCTTCCTTTTCGCCGCCCTGCTGTGGCCCGAAGTCCTCAAACTGTGGCGCGCGCGCCAGGCCAATGGCGCCCCCACGTATCCGGCGCTGTTCGAAGCATTGGACCAGGTGCTCGACACCCAGGCAAGGCAACTGGCGCTCACCCGCAGGGTGGCAAGCGACATCAAGGAAATCTGGGCGCTGCAACCGCGCTTCGACAAACGCGCCGGGCAGGCGCCACATCGCCTGATCGAACAACCGCGCTTTCGCGCCGGCTGGGATTTTCTCAAGCTTCGCGCCGAAAGCGGCGAACTACCCGGCGACCTGCCCGAATGGTGGGACCGCTTCGCTCACGCCGGCCACGACGAGCGCGAAGAAATGTTGCGCGCGGCGCTCAACGACGGCAACGTCCCAGTGCGCAAACGGCGGCGGCGCAAAAGATCCGCCACCGTGACCGAAACGCCCACACCCGACGCCGCATGAAGAACACCCGAAGCCCCGGATCGGAAACCGTGCGCGCCTATGTCGCTTTCGGTGCCAACCTTGGCAATCCGTTCGCCGCGCTCGACGCCGCGCTCGACGCGCTCGCAGCACTGCCGGACACCCGAGTCACCGCCTGTTCCTCCTGCTATCGCAGCGCCCCCATCGGTGTCCCCGCCAGGCAGCCCGATTACATCAACGCCGTCATCGCCCTCGGCACCAGCCTTGCTCCCCGGAGCCTGCTCGACGCGCTCCTCGACATCGAAAACGACATCGGCCGCAGCCGCGACGCCGCACTCGCGCCGCGCACGATCGACCTCGACCTGCTGCTCCACGGCGACATGACGCTCGCCACGCCAGCGCTCACCCTCCCCCACCCGCGCCTCCACCTCAGGGCTTTCGTGTTGCTGCCGCTCATCGAACTGGCCCCGGAACTCGTCATTCCGGGCATCGGCAGGCTCACGGAACTGCTGCCCGCAGTCGCCAATCAACGCATCGTCCGCCTGAACTCCAGCACCGAAACCCCTGCCCCACAACGCGATGCCTGACGGCGCAGCGTCCATCCCCATCGCGCAAACAGAACCACAAACACAGTGCAGGCATGCCAGGAGGAAAAGCCCGTGCAATTGCGTCACCGCAGCCGCATCGACACCGGCGAGCAACGAGACCGCAAATAGCATCGAATATCTTTTTAGAGTATGCTACGCACTTTTCCGGATGAAAGCCCATGACGCCACTCAACCAATCCTGCCGCATCGCCTTCGCGGCACCGGAGGTGGGGCGTAAAGTGCAGCTCGTTTTCCAGAATCATCATTTTTCCCATTCCAAGGACTGAGATCATGCCATTGAGATGCCCGCCTTCCGCGCTCGATCCCAAGCAGGCAACAACAAGCGAGACCGCATGGATTCATTGGAAAGAGTATGTCTGCGAGCTGGTGACGCCCTTGTATGGCGGCGGCGTCGAGGCGGGCAAGGTCGACAAGGGCATGCCCGTCCGCGCCGGCGCCATCCGGGGACAGTTGCGCTTCTGGTGGCGCTTGCTCGCGCGGCACAAATGGCGTCTGGAAAACATCAAGGGACGGGAATTCAATCTTTGGGGAGGTCTGAACAACAAAAATGTATACGCCAGCCGGGTGTGGATACGAGTGGAGGATATATCGTCTCCCGATGTGGAAGCCTGGGCGAAATTTGAACAAAGGAATGGCCGATGGCAGAGCATCCCGACCCCCAAGCCTTGGGCAAATGTCCCTTATGCGCTTTTTCCCGCGCAGGGTAAACGACCGGGCGGGCCTGATGCCCAGGACCCTGCCCTGCTTGCCAAACCCGGTTTGCGATGGAAATTGCATGTCGGTTTCGAGCAGCGTCATGACGACACATCTTCCGAAATACAAGACGAAATGCAGGCGCAAGTCGATGAGACTTTGCGCTGGTGGGCCAGTTTTGGCGGAATCGGCGCGCGCACGAGGCGCGGCTTGGGGGCGATCAGGGTAGAGAGTTTGCGAGCGGTCGGACAAGAAGAAACGGAAGCGGCGAGTTGTCAACTCGTTCTCAGGGGCGCATCAAACGCCGAAACGGCCTGGAAAAATGCTGTCGACAAACTTCGGGATTTTCGGCAAAAACCCGGTTTTGCGCGCAATGCTGGAAATGGCAACAGGCCAGGCAGAAGCCTCTGGCCCGAACCGGACGCCATCCGCCGCCTTGCCGGGCAGCATGCGCCCAACCATGCCCCCGCGCATGCTGCGGGCAATGTCTTCCCCCGCGCGGCTTTCGGTTTGCCGATCATTTTTCAATTCAAGGACAATAACGATCCAGCCGATCACGCGTTGCAAGCGCAAGGATATGACCGCCTCGCCAGTCCGCTGATTCTGCGTCCTTACACCAACGGCCAAAATTGGTTTGCCGCTGCCTTGCTGTTGCCGCATTCGCATGTCGAAAACATGAATCTGGAATTGAAACGAGGCGGGGTGACAATACCAGAGGCCATTCCTTATTGGCAGACAAAGAAAGCGTCCCTGGTTCCACCCATTGCTCAAGCTTCCACTAAAGCCCAGGACGCCCTGTCGGCTTTCCTGGAATTTTTTCAACGATGACCCGTGAAAACGTTCATGAATCATGAATATCTGCTTTTGATCGCGCTGGGGCCGGTGCAGACCTTCATTGCCGCCGCCCGGCGTTGCCGCGATTTGTGGAGCGGTTCCTGGCTGCTTTCGGAGATTTCCAAGGCCGCCGCCGCCGCATTGCGGGAAAATGGTGCACAACTCATTTTTCCCGCGCCCGACAGACCCGACAGTGATCTTGCGCCGGACAGCGCGCTTTCCGTCGGCAACAAGCTCCAGGCCATTGTATTTTCCGGCAACGCGCAAGGCCCGGAAAATCTGGCGCGAATCGCGGGCGAAGCCGCCCGGCGGCGCTTTTGCGACATCGCCGGGCAGGCGCGGGGCAATCTGCCTTTGCGCGATGAGGTCTGGCGGCATCAGATCGGTGATTACGTCGAACATTACGCAGCCTGGGCGCGCATCGTCGATGGCGATTACGGTCGGGCGGCCGCGGCGGCCAACGCCGCCCTGGCGGCGCGCAAGGTCACGCGGGATTTTCGCCCCGCCGCCATCCGCGCGGAAGAAGCGCCAGCTTATGGCCTGCCCAAATCCTCGCTCGATGGCGCGCGCGAAACGGTCCTGCCCGAAAACGACGGCATCTCACGAAATACCCGGCGCAGATTGGGATTGAGCCAGAGCGAACAACTCGATTGTGCGGGCATCGCCAAGCGTCTGGGGGGAAACCCCGAACAATTCACCCCCTTTTCCCGCATAAGCGCGCATGCCTGGATCGAAAATTTGTCCAGCCAGGAGCGTAAGCAATTGGCAGAGGCGCATGAGCCTCTGGTCAGTCTGGAACTCACCACCCGCGTCAAGGGCAATGACGGCTGCTATCGGGACTTTCCTTACGACGCACAATTGCTTTATCGCGCCCGCCTCGATGCCGCGCTGCGCGACGCCCGAAAAGATGCGGACGATGAAGCAATCGTGGCGCTGGAAAAGTTGCGCGACACCGCAAGGCCGATATGGAAGAAACACGGCGAACCTTGTTCCTATGGCGTCATCCTGCTGGCCGATGGCGACCGGATGGGCGCCTTGCTCAACGAGATACAACACCGCAACGGACACATTGCAATCACGCGCGCGCTTTCTTCCTTCGCGAGCCGGGTTCCTGCGCTGCTGCGGGAATCTTCCGGCCATGCCATTTACGCGGGCGGCGATGACGTGCTGGCTTTCTTGCCCTTGCATACCGCCCTTTCCGCCGCCAACTGCCTGCGACGGGAATTCGCCGACATTTTGCAGCCCAGAGCGGAAGCACTGAACGCGGTCAATCGTCCGACCCTGAGTGCCGGGCTGGCGATCGGACATTTCATGGAACCCTTGGGCAATCTGCGCGATCTGGCAAAACAGGCCGAGATCATCGCCAAAGGCGAAACCTATCCGGAAGCGCAAAAGCGCAACGCCCTGGGCATCGCCCTGCGCATTCGTTCCGGCGGTCTCATCACCCTGCGTCTGCACTGGGACGACTGGAATGCGCACAAGGCTTTCGAGGGTTGGCAGAATGCCTACCGGACTGCCGCGCTTCCCAGCCGCCTGGCCTATGACGCACGCCAGATTCACCAGCGCACCGCCTTTGCCCTGGAAGGCGATGATCCGGAACAAGGCCAAGGCATTCAGCGGGCGGAGTTCAATCGCCTGTTGCAACGTGCCCGCACCGGCAAGGGGGAAAAACTCTCCGAAGACTGGCAGGAAAAGCTACGGGCGCGTCTGGAATTCCTGCTGGAACGCCACCGCCAAAGCGCATTGGCCAAATTGGCGGATGAACTCATCGTCTCGCGCTGGCTGGCCGCCCATGGCGCCCGCGATTTGGGAGAGCCGTCATGAGCCATACCTATCTCATCGAAGCCCTGGCCCCTCTGGTCTTTCGCTCCGGCAAACCCTTTGGCGTGCAAAGCGGCGCGGACGGCGGAAATTTTCCGCTGCCTTCCAGTTTGGCCGGGCTGGCGCGCACCCTGTATGCCGACCAGGCGCAGCGGGATTTCTCTTCGGATTTGCGCGATATTGCCGTGCTCGGCCCGCTTCTGGCGCGGCGCTCGAAAAATGGAGAGATCACGCCATTGTTGCCCCGACCCGCCGACGCGCTTTATTACAAGGAAGGCGAAAGCGCCCATATCATCCGCCAGGCTCCGGTTTTCTCATTGACGGATTGCGCTTGCGATTTGCCTTCCGGCCTGCTTCCCGTGCAAACGCGAAGGCAATTGGCGGGCAAACCCGTTCCCGGCCCGCAATACTGGCCCTTGCAACGCCTGATCGAATGGGGCAAAGACGGAGAAATCGCCTTCGACGCCCTGAAAGAAGAAGGGCTGAATACGCTCGACATCGAAGAGCGCATCCACGTCGCGCTGGAGAGGAAAACGGGCGCCAGCGCCGAAGGCCAGCTTTTTCAAACCGGCGGCATCGACCTTTCCGCCCGCAGGCAAGTGGAGGCTTGGGCCGGGCACGATCTGGTTCTCATCGGGCGCGCGGACGTCGAATTGCGCGATGACCTGGTCAATCTTGGCGGCGAACGCCGGTTGTCACGCCTTCATGCGGTGGCGGAAAATGTTTGGCCCGCGCCGCCCGAAAATCTGGCGGAAGATATTCGCAGCGCGGGCGGATTGCGCCTGACTTTCGCCACTCCCGCAATTTTCAACGCGGGCTATCTGCCCGGCTGGCTGGATGAAACGCTCACCGGCAGCCCGCCGGGCATTTCCAATTTCAGGCTTCGTCTGTGCGCCGTCGCTGTGGAACGCTGGTTGCCGGTTTCCGGTTGGGATCTGGCCGCGAAGAAACCCCGCGCCATGCGCAAGGCGGTTGCTGCCGGAGCGGTCTACTGGTTTGAATGCGCCGGAGAGATTCCGGAGGATTTCATCCCGCAGCTCTGGCTGCGCCCGCTCTCCGACCAGGAACAGGATCGCCGCGACGGGTTTGGCCTCGCGCTGCCCGCGCCATGGACGCCAATTATCGGAAACGGATGAATTTTCAAAAGGGAAAAACCATGCTGCAAAAAATTTACCATCTTCATGCGCTCTCCGCTCTTCATGTGGGTACGGGGCAGAGCGTCGGCGTTGTCGACCTGCCCATCGCCCGCGCCCGTGCCACGCAGCTTCCGCTCGTGCCCGGTTCGGCGCTCAAGGGCGTCTTGCGGGACGAACTGGCGAGCGAAGGCCGCAACCAGAACGTGAACGCGACAGCGCACAAAACCCTGTTCGGTCCCGAATCCACCACCGAAGATGACCTCCATGCCGGGGCCTTGTCCGTGGGCGACGCGCATCTGCTCATCCTGCCCATACGCGCATTTCACGGCATCGTCGCCTTTGCTTCTTGCCCGTTCATCCTGAAACGCTATGCCCGTGACCTGGGGATTCTGCCTTCCCTGCCCACCTTGGGAGAAGGAGAAGCCGCGCTTCCGCAAAACAGCGCGTTGAAATACCAGAACAAAATCCTCCTCGAAGACCTCGATCTTGGCGTCATCGCGGATGCTGGCCAAGCGGAATCCTGGGGCAAGCGCATTGCCGAGGCGCTCTACCCGCAAGCGAAAGATTGGCGCGATGAATTCCAACATCATTTCACCATCCTGCCGGATTCGGTTTTTTCCTTCCTTGCCGATACCGCCACGGAAATACGTGCCCGTGTCCGCATCGACGACAAAACCCGTACCGTGGCAACCGGCGCCTTGTGGTACGAGGAAAATCTGCCTGCGGAAAGTGTATTGTGGGGCGTACTGGGCATCTCGCGCTCGCGCAACAGCGCGTATCCGAAAACACCTGAAGATCTGGCTCCATTGCTGCCGACGGAAGCCAATATCCAGATTGGCGGCAAGCACACCGTGGGTCGCGGCCTCTGCCGCTGGCTTTTGGGCTGACAGGGAGTTGCCATGCAAACACGTTCCCAGCAATACGCCTGCAAGGCTTTCGACAAGGTGGATATCGTCAAAGGCACTTCCAGCGAAAAGGAATACGGCGCTCTGGCGCTCAATTTCCCCGTCATGGTGCTGCAATCCGGTCTGGCGCAGGCCAGCGGATTCATCCTCGCCAAGAAACGGGATGGTCAATTGCGTTACCTGAACGATCTTGCCGATGTTCTTGACCAGAACAATGGTGAAGTGTTTCACCAGCAAATCATCGCTTCTTCCCTGGGCGATTATCAGCGCCTGACCCGTCATGCGCTGGAGGCGGCGGGCTGGTTCAAACGTTATGCCCAAGGCCATCTGAATGCCAAGACAACCGACACGGGAGATGTGTAATGACCGCACTGATCCGCTCAAGTTTCCGTTCTTCCATACCGCATGGAGCAGAGCAGGCGCATGCCGGGCTTTGGCTCATGCGAGGATTGCCGGAATTTTCCGAGAGTCCGGAAAGCAAAGCTCGGCATATTGACAGCCTGTGCCAACAGCGCCCTTCGGAATTTTACAAACTTGCCTGGCGGCGCTGGCTCGATACCATTGGAGATACCGATCGTTTTTCCAGTCTGCATGTCCAGTTGGCGCAACGTTTGTTCATTGGGCAAAGCAGCGCCTCGGTGTTGGAGACCGGCATTTGCGTCAGCCACAGCTATGGCATGCCCATGGTTCCCGGCTCGACGGTCAAAGGATGTGCGCAAGCCTACGCCAGGGCAGTAGGACTTTCGCCGGAATACCGCGCCGTTTTATTTGGCGAAGATGAGGAGAGCGCAGAAGGAAGCAAGCGGCTTCCCGGCGCGGCCTGCCTCATCTGGCATGACGCCTGGTGGAACCCGGATTCCGGCACAAAACCCTTCGTGCGCGAAATCGTGACCACCCATCACATGGAATATTATGCGGGCAAGACCGATGAAGCCACCGATTTCGACAGTCCCGTACCCAACGCCCAGATTGCCGCGCAAGGCAGCTTTTGCTTTGCCATCGAAGGTCCATACGCCTGGACAAAACTGGGCATCGACCTTCTCGAAAAAGCCTTGCGGGAAACGGGAATCGGCGCCAAACGCGCAGCGGGTTATGGGGTCATGAAAAAGGATGAGGAAGCGACAAGACGGCTGCAAGATCGACAAAGACAACAGGCAGAAGAAAAAATGACGCCACTCGAACGTGCGCGTAGTCGCATTGGCATACTGACGGGAAAAATGCTTGCACAGACCTTTGGACGTGACCTGAACAAAACCCGTGCTGAATATGCTCCTCTTGCGGACGACGAATTGCGCCTCATCGCGCTTGAATGCCATGGCGCAATCATTGAAAAATGGGTTGACGCCGATAAAAACGAGAATAAGGGAAAAGCCTATAGATTTCTGAAAAGTCCACCGGCATAAGCTCATCTTGTCAAGGAAATCTCATGAACCTGCTCCTTTCGACCTGCGGAACCAGTATCCTGACGAACAGCGCGGATGAGGGTTTGCGCGCACTGCTCAATCGTCATGCCAACATCAAAACCGGCGATGATGTCCCGACTGCGGAATGCAAACGCATCCGCGAGCATATCGAGAACCGCAAGAACGCCTTTGTCGCGCACGCTCTTGAAGCGGCCAAATGCGATTCCGCGGAACTCAACGGAATTCTTTCTTTCTATGATAATCAACTGACCCCGGAAAACCGGCGGGACATTCACTATCTTCTGGCGACCGACACCTGGTTTGGCGAAGAAACCGCCGGAATCGTCAAGGCGTGGCTGGTGAATCATGGTTTTACGGACATCCGCGTGGAACGCTGCCCCGACCTGCAAACCGCGGATTGGCAACTTTTCAGCAGCGCGCTCTCCGACTTGGTGAAATGGTGCGCGGAAACCATCGCGCCACAGCGGACGTCGCATTGCCGCGTCATTTTCAATCTCTCTGGTGGCTTCAAGTCGGAAACCGGTTTTCTTCAAGTGCTTGGCATGTTTTACGCCGATGAAACGGTCTATATGTTCGAGCGTTCCAATGAACTCATGCGCATTCCCCGCCTTCCCGTCGTGATGGTGGATGAAGAGGCCGTGCGGGATGACCTGCGCGATTTTCGCCGCGCCGCGCAAGGGCTGGAAGTGCGCACGGAAAAATCCGGGATTTATTGGTTTGCGCTGGAGGGCAAGCATGCTCTCACCCCTTGGGGCGAACTCGTTTTCGGACAACACAAAGACGAAATCTATCAAAGGGAAATTCATCCCTCGCCCTCGGAAAAAATCATTTTCGCGCCAGGGTTTCCGGCTTCTTGCGAAAACGAAACGCCGCGCCACAAACAGGAAATCAATCAAAAGATCGACTTGCTAGCGCGCTTTCTGGAAGACGCAAATCACCCCAACCCGAACAGCCTTCACTATCACCCGGTCACACATCCACGCGATGGCGAAGTGACGTACGAAATCTATGCCTGGAGCGATCATGGCGCCAAACGCATTTATGGGCGTTCCCTTGACGATGGCAAGGTCGAACTCCGGTTTCTGGGAGAACATTTGTGAAAACAGGGACATTCACACTCACGTTCGCAACACCCGCTTTTCTGGGCGATGCCGAACAGAACGGCGTCTGGCGGACGCCACCCATCAAGGCATTGCTGCGGCAATGGTGGCGGGTGGCCTATGCCGCGCAACGGAATTTCCAGGTAGACGTTTCCGCCATGCGGCGTGAAGAAGCGTTGCTTTTCGGTCATGCTTGGCTAGAAAACGACCACGACGAAGCGGGCAACAGGGTTGCCGCGCGACGCAGCAAAGTGCGTTTGCGGCTGGACAGGTGGGATGAAGGAAGGTTGAAAAGGACACAATGGCAGGCGGAAACGCCCATCCTTCATCCGGAAGTTCACCGTAATGTAGATGCTTTTCTTTACATGGGTTATGGGCCGGTTACACTGCCGAGAGGTGAGCATGTGGCAACACTCAAGAAAAACGCCGCGATTCAGGCAAATGAGTCCACTCGATTGAGTATGGCATGGCCGGATGAAGCTGATGCGCTGATGCAAAAAGCATTATGGCTGATGGATCGCTACGGCACTCTGGGCGGGCGCAGCCGCAACGGCTGGGGCAGTTTTTCATTGCGAGCGGAAGGCGATGCGCCATTGGCCGGAACGCTTCCCTTGCGAAACTGGACAGAATGCCTGGATCGCGATTGGCCGCACGCACTGGGAGAAGATGAAAACGGCGCGTTGATCTGGCAAACCGCACCGCAAGCCGACTGGAAAAAGGCGATGGTGGAATTGGCGAAGATCAAGATCGGCTTGCGCACTCAGCAGTTTGCTTTCACGACAGGGAAAAACGCGCCCAGAACAGAGGAGCGACACTGGCTCAGTTATCCCGTCACGAATCACTCGGTTGCCGCTTGGGGAAACAATCTGCGCCTCCCCAACAGCCTGCGCTTCAAGGTGCGTCCAGCGGAAAAGGGACAAGTTGTCGGCGTGATTTTTCACGTCCCCTGCCTGCCGCCCGGCGTTTTTTATCCCAATCGTGGCGTTATTGAAAACGTCTGGCAACAAGTTCATCAGTTTCTCGATACTCCCCCAAATGGCCTGCCCCGGATTCAGAGGAGTGTTTCATGAGCGAAGATACCCTGTGGCAAACCAAGGTCGCCGCGCGCTTGCATGATCCAGCGGAAAAGGCGCTGGTGCTCCTGCGCGATCCGGCAGGACATGAGGGCGGCACGGTGCGGGTGTTGCGGCGGCTTTTGGGCCTGAATGAATTGCCCGCCGAAAGAATCGATCCGGACAATGATGAGGTGCTGAGCGCGACCCTGTTCAAACAGGGTTTGCCGACGGCGCTCTACAAGACAGTACAGCGCGCCGACTGGTGGGCG
>JAISWQ010000088.1 GCA_031271025.1 Zoogloeaceae bacterium
CATTCTCGCGCCACAGCCGCGAGAAGCCTGGTGGCGCGAACGTTTTCAGGTTTCATTCTGGAACGCATGGAATGCACTTTGGATGAATGATGTCAAAATTATGGTGGGACTATACACTATCAATGTCTCCATGTGCAAAAAATTCACAATTTGTAAAGAAGAAGGAAGGCTCGGTACAATTGCGAGGCGCGTAAGCGACGTGGCAATCCATGCGGCGGTTCAGGTTTTCTGAAAGGCAGGAACAAAAACCTCGGGGCTGTGGCTCTCGCTTGTAACACAGTGGGGGAATTGCCACAGTGTTTTGCAACCGTCGCGGCCTTCCCGTTTTATGCCGCGTCGATCGGTTCGTCGTGCAGATTGCGGTAGGCATCCGTGAAAAGTTTCTGTGTCGCGGCGGCATCGGGGCGGGGGGTGAGGAAACTCGCCAGCGGCACGATCACCAGTCCTGCCAGCATTGCCAGAGCGCCAGCGGTAATGGGCGAAAGATAGTTCCAGAGCATGTTGGAACACGTCAGCGCGAGCGCGAAAGCGAAGGAAAGCCAGACACTGGCCGTGGTGGTTCGCTGCCAGTAAAGACCATAGAGGAAAGGAGCGAGAAAGGCTCCGGCGAGCGCGCCCCAGCTAATCGCCATCAGTTGCGCGATAAAGGTGGTGGGGGAGTTGTATTGCATCAGCGCAATGACGGTGGAAATGAGGACGAAGACGACGATCAGAAGACGCATCACCCGCAATTGTGCCTTGTTGCTCATGTCGCGCAGAAGGTTGTCCTTGAGGAAATCCAGGGTCAGGGTAGAGCTGGAAGTCAGCACCAGCGAACTCAAGGTCGACATGGAAGCGGAAAGCACCAACACCACGGTGAGACCAATGAGGAGATCCGGCGTGCTCGCAAGCAGGGCGGGAATCACCGAATCGTAAACTGGCGTGCCCTTGGGCGTGTAGGCAACCTTCGCCGCCGCCAGCCGTCCGAAGCCGCCGAGAAAATAGCTGCCGCCTGCCACCACGAGGGCGAACAGGGTGGAAATAATGGCGCCGCGCTTGATCGCGTCGCTGCTCTTGATGGCGTAAAACTTCTGCACCATCTGCGGCAAACCCCATGCACCGAGCGAGGTCAGCACCAGAACACCCGCCAGCGCCAGCGGATCGGGACCAAAGAGGGAGATGAAAGCGCCCTGTAATTGCCCGGTCGCGCCGGGGGTGTCATCGGGAATCTGCGAAAGAGAAACGAGCGCCGCCGAAAAGCCGCCGTATTCTCCCAGAACGGCGAGAATCACCGCGACGATGCCGATCAGCATGATGACGCCCTGCACCATGTCGTTGATGACTGTCGCCATGTAACCGCCCAGCACCACGTAAAGACAGGTCAGCGTCGCCATGCCGATGACGCACCATGCGTAAGGCACATGAAACGCCATGTCGAACAGGCGGGAAAGGCCGTTATAGACGCTCGCGGTATAGGGAACGAGAAAAACAAAGATGATGGCCGCCGCCGCAATGCGCAAGCCCCGGCTCTGGAAGCGCGCGCCGAAGAATTCCGGCATGGTCTGGGCGTGCAGGTGATGGGTCATGGCGCGCGTGCGCGCGCCCAGCACATACCAGGCCAGCAGACTGCCGACAAAGGCGTTGCCCAATCCAATCCAGAGCGCGGCGAGACCATATTTCCAGCCGAATTGTCCGGCATAGCCGATGAAGACCACCGCTGAAAAATAGGAAGTCCCGTAGGCAAAGGCCGTAAACCAGGCGCCGACCTTGCGCCCGCCGAGCACGAAGCCGCCCACATCGCGCGCGTGCTTGCGGGCGTAAAACCCGATATAGACCGTCACGACCAGAAAGGCCGCCATCATGAGAAGTTTGAGGAACATGGTCAGCGTAAAGAGTGAAAAAGAGAAGTCTGGATCGGGCGCACCTGCTTGCGTTCAGCCCCGGCGAGCGGAAACCACGTCAGGCACTTCGTGCACCAGCCCCAGGGTGCGCTTCAACTGTTGCAGGTTGCGGATTTCCACGGTGAAGCTCATGCGCGCCTGTCCCTGGCGGGATTGGGTATTGACCCCGATGACGTTGATGTGTTCCCTGGCAAAGACTTCGGAGACATCTCGCAGCAATCCCTGGCGGTCGTTGGCTTCCACCAGAATGTCGGTGGCAAACAGACCTTCGGCTTCCGTGTCTCCCCAATCGGCTTCGATGACCCGTTCCGGCTGGCGGGCGGCGAGGTGGCGGAAATTGGTGCAGTCCGCGCGATGGATGGAGACGCCCTTGCCACGGGTAATGAACCCTTCGATTTCATCTGGCGGCGCGGGTTTGCAGCAGCGGGCGAGTTGTGTCATCAGATGGTCGACGCCCACGATGAGGATGCTCTTTGGGGTATTCGCCGGACGCCGCAGGGAGGTGGCCAGTTGCGGCACGGCGTCTGCGGCGCTTGCAGTTTCGTCGCCCCGGACGATGGCCTGAAACTGGCGCAGCGGCAGTTCGTTGCGCGCCGCCGCGATATAGAGATCGTCCGCGCGGGCGAAATTGAGGCGTTGCGCGACGTCATCCAGATTGAGGTTGCCGCGCCCTACCCTCTGGAGTTCGCGGGCGATGATGGCCTTGCCCTCCACCAGCATTTCTTCCAGCGCCTGACTGGCGAACCATTGCCGCACCTTCAGGCGGGCATTTCTGGTGTGGAGATAGCCCTGCGCAGGATTCAGCCAGTCGCGCGAGGGACCGCCCTGTTTGGCCGTGATGATTTCCACTTTTTGCCCGGTTTTCAGCGCGGTATTGAGCGGCGCGAGCGCGCCATCCACTTTCGCGCCCCGGCAGCGATGCCCCAGATCGGTGTGCACGCGATAGGCAAAATCCACAGGCGTTGCGCCGCGCGGCAAATCCATCATCCGGCCTTGCGGGGTGAGTACATAGATGGTCTCATCCAGCGCCGCCTGTTTGTATTGGCGCATCCAGTCCGAGTTGCCGGAAAGGTCCTCTTTCCAGGAAAGCAGTTGCCGCAGCCAGGCAATTTTTTCGTCGTAGTTGTCGCTGGAACCCTTGCCGCCTTCCTTGTAGCGCCAGTGCGCCGCCACGCCCAGTTCGGCGTGCCGGTGCATATCCCAGGTGCGAATCTGCACTTCCAGCGAGCGGCCGTCCGGGCAGCGCACCGCCGTGTGCAGGGAGCGGTAATGGTTGCCCTTCGGATTGGAGATGTAATCGTCGAATTCCCTGGGAATGGGCGTCCACAGGTTATGCACCACGCCCAGCACGGCATAACAGTCGTTCTCCTTGTCGACGATGACCCGGAGGGCGCGAATGTCGTAGAGTTCGGAAAATTCGATGTCCTTTTTGCGCATCTTGTTCCAGATGCTGTAGATGTGCTTGGGGCGTCCGTAGACTTCCGCCGTGATTCCCAGGGGCGTTAATT
>JAISWQ010000158.1 GCA_031271025.1 Zoogloeaceae bacterium
TGGCGGCAAGGATGCCGATGACGACGACAACGATCATCAATCCGATCAGGGTAACGCCGCGGGGGGGGGGCATGGCAAGGCTCCGGTTTGTCTGATAATGAATACAGCATTCAAAGCAAATTACGTGCCATGATGGAAGTGAGGAAGGAGAAAGGAAGGGGAAAGTAAAGTGACATTTTTTGGCACAAAATGCGCAGATTTTGCCTGGAAATGGGCAAGCAAAAATCAGCGACAGCCCTTCAGGGCTGTCGGTCAAACTCTATTGGGGAGGGGGTGCAAACCCCTTCCAGGTTTGTTTTGAGTGACTTCGCATGAATGCCTGTCGCTCATTTCTTGCTGACGGGAGAGACTGCGCCGGGAAAAATCAGAAATATATGAACAAACTCCGAGAAAAGTCTGCATTTTGCCAACACGTTGACGACATAATCGCGTCCGATCGCGGCAGAACTCTGGATATTCCCGTTTTTTCGTGGTTTGATTGCGCCTCGTTCACAAGCGGTTCGTGTACCGCAAGAAAGGGTTTTTCATGGGACAGAATCTGGTCACGCGGGGTTTGAAGCGGGTGTTGGGCTTGGGACAGGTTGAAGTCCCCGCGCGGGGAAAGGCGCTGGATGAGCGCGCGCTTGCCAGAATCCGCACGCAGTTGCAGGATTGCGCCAGCGGCGCGGGCGGCGAGGTCTCCGCGCGACAGCGGGCGGGCAGGCTGGGCGAAACCTATCTGGGGCTGAATGAAGCCGGACGCCATACGGTGCTGCGCCTCATCGCCACTGAGTTTGGGCCGGATCCTGAACGCATCGCCGAGGCGCACACCCATTACCAGAACGCCCTGGGAACACCGGAACAGTGGGAAGCGGAAGCGCAACTCTGGCGGGCGCTGCGCTCGCCTCGCGCCCGCATTTTGACCCAGTTCCACGCCCTGCCGCAGGGCACGCGCTTTCTCGTGGATTTGCGCATCGATCTCATGCGCGCCCTGAAAAACGACCCGGAACTGGTTTCGTTTGATCGCGAGCTGGAATACAGCCTGGCCAACTGGTTTGACGTGGGCTTTCTGGAATTGCGCCGCATCACCTGGCAATCTCCGGCGGCGCTTCTGGAAAAACTGATGCGCTACGAGGCGGTACATGCCATCCATTCCTGGTCCGATCTCAAGAACCGGCTGGATTCCGATCGCCGCTGCTACGGTTTTTTCCATCCCCGGATGCCGGATGAGCCGCTGATTTTCGTGGAAGTCGCCCTGACCGACCACCTTGCGGGCAATGTGCAGACGCTACTGGATGAGCACGCGCCGGTATTCGACGCGACAGAGGCCGACACCGCCATTTTCTATTCCATTTCCAATACCCAGCCCGGTCTGCGCGGCGTTTCCTTCGGTAATTTTCTGTTGAAACGGGTGATCGAGGATTTGCAGCGCGATTTTCCACGCCTGAAACAGTTTTCCACCCTCTCGCCCCTGCCGCTTCTCGCGCGTTGGGTGGAATCAACGCCGGAAGCCTGGGAGGCTGCCTTCACGTCCGCCGAGCGCCAGCGTATCGCGGAAACCAGCAAAATACCGGAAATCGCCGACGGTATCCGTGCTCTGTTGAGCACGCCGGAAACACTGGACGCGCGTTTGAAACGCCTGCTGCAAACCGGCCTGACCCGGTTGGCGGCGCATTATCTGCTCCATGCAAAACAGGGTAGCCGCAACCGGCCCTACGATCCGGTCGCGCGCTTTCATCTGGGCAACGGCGCGCGGGTGGAATGCCTCAACTTCCTGGCCGACGTCTCTGGCAAGGGGTTGCGACAATCCTTCGGCATGATGGTGAATTACCTTTATGACCCCGAAGCCATCGAGGAAAACGTGGAAGGTCTCCTGAAAGCGGGCAAAATCGTCGCCAGCAGCGGCGTGCGCAACGCGGCAAAGGCGCGATGAAAAATCTCCGGCGGATCCAAGCTGCGCGGGTTGCCACGGCGCTGCGCGCCTCGCAATGACGAGGTTGGAAGTGAACACGCAGGGCTTCCCTTCACTTCCAATTGCACCCAGAACTACGATTTCGTTTGACGAAACGGGGTTTCACCCCTATCATGGACGGACTTTGCAAGCGATAGACCAGTGATGCGCCAGGCGCTTTTTTTACAATGCGGAGCAGCGCTGCTGCTCATGGTTCTGGCGGGGTGTTTCGCCGGCGCGCGTGGCGCGATTTCGGCGGGGCTGGCAGGTGGGGCGGCTCTTTTGCCCAATCTTTGGTTTGCGTGGCGGCTTACGGCGGCTTCAAAGCGGCCAGGGGTGCGTTCCGCGATGCATTTTCTCGCGGGAGAGCTTGTGAAGGTTGGTGCGACGGTCGTTCTTCTGGTCGTCGCGGTAAGGTGGTATCCGAACCTGCATTGGCCAAGTTTTTTGCTTGGTCTGCTCGTCGTACTGCAAGCCAGTTTTTTAGCGTTTTGGAAGAAGCCCTGACATGAGTACAGAAACCGCCGCAGAGCACGGTCAAACCGCCGGTCAATACATCGTCCACCACTTGACGCACCTGAACAGCACGGGCGAACCACAGACGGCCATCGTTCAGTTTTCCGTCCTCAATTTCGATACCCTTTTCTATTCCCTGCTGCTGGGGCTGTTGACGGTCTTCCTCTTGTACCGCGCCGCCAGCAAGGCGACTTCCGGTGTGCCGGGGCGCTTTCAGGCCGCCGTGGAAATCCTGGTGGATATGGTTTCCAGCCAGGCCAAAAACCTGATCCACCCCGAAGAATCGCGCAAGTTCGTGGCGCCCATGGCGCTGACCGTGTTCGTCTGGATATTCCTGATGAACGCGATGGACTTGTTGCCGGTCGACCTTCTGCCGCGCATCTGGACGGAAATCTACACCGCGGCAGGGAATGATTCGCATAGCGCCTATCAGCGCGTCGTGCCGACGGCGGATTTGAACGCAACGCTGGGGATGTCCATCAGCGTGCTCCTGGTCTGTCTTTGGTACAACATCAAGATCAAGGGGTTGGGCGGTTGGGCGCACGAACTGATCTCGGCGCCTTTTGGCGCGCACTGGGCGCTGGCGCCGGTCAATTTCCTGATGCAGATGATTGAATTCGCCGCCAAGACGATTTCGCACGGGATGCGGTTGTTTGGCAACATGTACGCCGGGGAAATCGTCTTCATGCTGATCGCCCTGATGGGCGGCGCCTATGTGGCGGGCGCCGGTCTTTCCGGCCCGCTCCTCTGGGTTGGGCAGGTGCTGGCGGGTACGATCTGGGCGATCTTCCACATCCTTATCATCACGTTGCAAGCCTTCATCTTCATGATGCTGACGCTTGTGTATGTTGGCCAGGCGCATGAATCGCACTGAATTCTTTTCTTGCTGTTTTTCTTAACCACCAAGCACTACTAAGGAGTTGTCATGGAAACTACGTTGGGTTTTGTTGCACTGGCTACCGGCATCATCATCGGTTTGGGCGCGATTGGCGCGTGTATCGGCATCGCCCTGATGGGAGGCAAGTATCTGGAAGCTTCTGCTCGTCAACCTGAACTGATGAACGAGCTGCAAACCAAGATGTTCCTGCTGGCGGGTCTGATTGACGCTGCCTTCCTGATTGGTGTCGGTATCGCCATGATGTTCGCGTTTGCCAATCCTTTCGTTGTGGCGCAGTAAGCGGCATCCGCACCTTTTCATAAAGGACTGGAACCGTGAATCTGAACTCGACACTGTTCGCGCAGATTGTGGTGTTCTTCATTCTGGCGTGGTTTACGATGCAATTCGTATGGCCGCCCATCGTGAAGGCGCTGGATGAGCGCGCGAAAAAAGTAGCGGACGGTCTGGCAGCGGCTGAACGGGGCAAGCATGATCTGGAGCTTGCCACCAGGCGTTCCGTGGAAGCCTTGCGTGAAGGCAAGGAAAAGTCGGCGGAACTGCTGACGCAAGCGGAAAAACGCGCAGCCCTGATCGTCGAAGATGCCAAGACTCAGGCCCGGATTGAGGCCGAGCGTATCGTCGCTGGCGGCAAGGCGGAAGCCGAGCAGGAAGCGGCGCGAGCGCGGGAGGCTCTGCGCGAGCAGGTTGCGGCGCTGGCGCTTGCGGGCGCGGAGAAAATCCTGCGCCGCGAAATCGACGCCAAAGCCCATGCCGACCTCTTGTCCGCAATCAAACAGGATCTGTAACGTCTATGGCTGAGACTGTCACCATCGCCCGCCCTTACGCTGAAGCCGCCTTCCGCGCGGCCAAGGAAGCCGGGGCGCTGGACGCCTGGTCTTCCTGTCTCGATCGTCTCGCGCTCGTCGCGCAGGATGCAGAGATGGCGGAGGTCATTGGCGATCCACGCCTGTCTGCGGAAGAACTGGCGCGTCTTTTCGTTTCGCTCGCGGGCGATGCGGATGCCACGCTTGTCAATTTCATTCGTGTGTTGGCGGACAATGAGCGCTTGGCGCTGTTGCCGGACATCGCGCGCTTGTTTGCAGAACAGAAATCGGCGGAGGAAGGCGTGCGGGAAGCGGTTGTAGAAACCGCGTTCCCGCTTTCCGAAACCGACCTGAAGTCGCTGGTTCCCCAGTTGGAAGCGCATTTCAAAACCCGTATCACCCCCAGGGTGGTGCTGGATGCCGCCTTGATCGGCGGCGTGCGTGTCGCCGTGGGGGATCAGGTGCTCGATGCTTCCGTGCGCGGCAAGCTGGATGCGATGGCCGCCGCCCTCAAGAATTAGGAGATTTAAATGCAGTTGAATCCGTCCGAGATCAGCGAACTGATTAAAAGCAAGATTCAAAACCTTGAGGTGGGCGCGCAAACCCGCACACAGGGTACGGTTGTTTCCGTGACCGACGGCATTTGCCGCATCCACGGTCTGCAAGACGTCATGCAAGGCGAAATGCTGGAATTCCCCGACAATACCTTCGGCATGGCGCTGAACCTTGAGCGTGATTCCGTCGGCGCGGTGGTGCTGGGGGAATACAAACACATTTCCGAAGGCGACGTCGTGAAGTGCACGGGGCGCATTCTGGAAGTCCCCGTCGGCCCGGAGTTGCTGGGGCGCGTGGTGAATTCGCTGGGGCAACCGATCGACGGCAAGGGGGCGCTCAATAACAAGCGCACCGACAAGATTGAAAAAGTCGCGCCCGGCGTGATCTGGCGCAAGTCGGTGTCGCAGCCGGTGCAGACCGGCTTGAAGTCCATCGACGCCATGGTGCCGATTGGGCGTGGTCAGCGCGAACTCATCATTGGCGACCGTCAGACCGGCAAGACCGCAATTGCGATCGACGCCATCATCAACCAGAAGGGCACGGGCGTTAAGTGTATCTATGTCGCGGTTGGCCAGAAAGCTTCCACCATCGCCAACGTGGTGCGCAAGCTGGAAGAGCATGGCGCGCTGGAATACACCATCATCGTTGCCGCTTCCGCTTCGGAAACTGCCGCGTTGCAATACATTGCGCCGTATTCCGGGTGCACGATGGGGGAATACTTCCGCGATCGTGGCGAAGATGCCCTCATCATCTATGACGATTTGACCAAGCAAGCTTGGGCTTACCGTCAGGTTTCCCTGCTGTTGCGCCGTCCGCCGGGACGTGAAGCCTATCCGGGGGACGTGTTCTATCTGCACTCCCGCCTTCTGGAGCGCGCCGCGCGCGTTTCCGAAGAATGGGTGGAAAAACTCACGAACGGCGAAGTCAAGGGCAAGACCGGATCGCTTACCGCCTTGCCGGTGATCGAAACGCAGGCAGGCGACGTTTCCGCCTTCGTGCCGACCAACGTCATTTCCATTACCGATGGTCAGATCTTTCTGGAAACCGATCTCTTCAACGCCGGGATTCGTCCGGCCATCAACGCCGGGATCTCCGTATCCCGTGTTGGCGGCGCGGCACAGACCAAGGTCATCAAGAAACTGGGCGGCGGCGTGCGTCTGGCGCTGGCGCAGTATCGGGAACTGGCCGCGTTTGCGCAGTTTGCTTCCGACCTCGACGAGGCAACCCGCAAGCAACTGGAACATGGCCGCATGGTCACGGAACTGATGAAGCAGCCGCAGTACGCGCCCATGAGTGTTTCCGAAATGTCCATAACGTTGTTCGCGGCGGAAAAAGGTTTCTACGAAGATGTGGAGGTGAAGCGTGCCCTGGAATTCGAGCGTGCCTTGTTTGCCTATCTGAAACAGAACGCGGCGGCTGTTCTGGACAAGGTGGAATCGACGAAAGCGTTGGATAGCGAAGGTGAGCAACAACTTGCCGACGCCATCAGCTCCTTCAAGAAAATCTGGGTCTGAGGACAGGAGAGCGCCATGCCGAGCGGCAAGGAAATTCGCAACAAGATCAAGAGCGTGGAAAACACGCGCAAGATCACCAAGGCGATGGAGATGGTCGCCGCATCCAAGATGCGCAAGGCGCAGGAGCGGATGCGGGCGGCGCGTCCCTATGGCGAAAAAATCCGGCGCGTGGCGGCCAATCTGGCGCACGCGCTGACGGAATACCGGCATCCCTTTCTGACGCAACGCGAAGTCAAGAATGTCGCCCTTATCCTGATTACCTCGGACAAGGGCTTGTGCGGTGGTCTGAACAGCAACGTGTTGCGTCAGGTCGTGGCGCACATGAAGTCCTGGAATACGGAGGGCGTCAAGATGCGGGTTTCCTGCATCGGCAACAAGGGGCTGGGCTTCATGCAGCGCGCCGGGGCGAATGTCGTCTCGCATGTGATTGGCATGGGCGATACCCTGCGTCTGGAAAAGCTGATTGGCCCCGTCAAGGTATTGATTGATGCTTACAGCGCAGGCGAAATCGACGCCATTCATATCGGTTACACCCGTTTCATCAACACGATGAAGCAGGAACCGGTCATCGAGCAGTTGCTGCCTTTGTCCGGGGAAGAGGTCGGCGTGCACAAGACCAAATGGGACTATGTCTACGAGCCGGACGCCAAGGCGGTCATCGACGATCTCCTCTTGCGTTATGTGGAGGCGCTGATTTATCAGGCGGTGGCGGAAAACATGGCCTCCGAACAATCAGCGCGCATGGTTGCCATGAAATCGGCCTCTGACAACGCCAAGAATGTAATCGGCGAATTGAAGCTCGTCTACAACAAGGCGCGGCAGGCGGCGATTACCAAGGAATTGTCCGAGATCGTCGGTGGCGCGGCGGCAGTCTGAAGATTTTGATGAAACTGGGGATTTAATATGAGTCAAGGTTCTATCGTTCAATGTATCGGCGCGGTGGTGGACATTCAGTTCCCGCGTGACGCGATGCCCAAGGTTTATGACGCCCTCAAGCTGGATGTGGCTTCCGAGCACGAAAATGCCGAAAAAGGGTTGACCTTTGAGGTGCAGCAGCAACTGGGCGATGGCGTGGTTCGCACCATCGCGCTCGGCTCTTCCGATGGCCTGAAGCGCGGCATGAAGGTGAATAACACCAGCAACCCGATTTCCGTGCCTGTTGGGCATGGCACCCTGGGGCGCATCATGGATGTGCTTGGTCGCCCGATCGACGAAGCAGGCCCTATCGTTTCTGATGAACTGCGTTCCATCCACGCCGCAGCCCCGAAGTTCGACGAGCTTTCTCCTTCTGTCGAATTGCTGGAAACCGGCATCAAGGTGATCGACCTCATCTGCCCGTTTGCCAAGGGCGGCAAGGTTGGCCTCTTCGGCGGCGCCGGGGTAGGCAAGACCGTGAACATGATGGAACTCATCAACAACATCGCCAAGCAGCACAGCGGTCTTTCCGTGTTTGCGGGGGTGGGCGAGCGAACCCGGGAAGGGAACGACTTCTACCACGAAATGAAGGATTCCAACGTGCTGGACAAGGTTTCCATGGTGTTCGGTCAAATGAACGAACCGCCGGGCAACCGTCTGCGTGTGGCGCTGACCGGTCTCACGATGGCCGAGCGTTTCCGCGATGAAGGCCGCGACATTCTCTTCTTCGTGGATAACATCTACCGTTACACCCTGGCCGGAACGGAAGTGTCCGCTCTGCTGGGACGTATGCCTTCCGCCGTGGGCTATCAGCCGACACTGGCCGAAGAAATGGGGCGTCTGCAAGAGCGGATCACGTCTACCAAGGTGGGTTCCATTACCTCCATCCAGGCCGTGTATGTGCCAGCGGATGACTTGACCGACCCCTCGCCCGCGACGACCTTCCTCCATCTCGACTCCACCGTGGTGCTTTCGCGCGACATCGCTTCGCTTGGGATCTATCCGGCTGTCGATCCGCTGGATTCCACCAGCCGTCAGCTTGATCCGCAAGTCGTTGGCGAAGAACACTATACCGTTGCCCGTTCGGTGCAGACGACGTTGCAACGCTACAAGGAACTGCGCGACATCATCGCCATTCTGGGCATGGATGAACTCTCGCCGGAAGACAAGCTTGCCGTGGCGCGCGCCCGGAAGATTCAGCGTTTCCTGTCGCAACCTTTCCATGTGGCGGAAGTCTTTACCGGATCGCCGGGTAAATACGTCTCCCTGAAGGACACCATTGCCGGTTTCAAGGGCATTGTGAATGGCGAATTTGACCACTTGCCGGAACAGGCTTTCTACATGGTTGGCTCCATCGAGGAAGCCGTCGAAAAAGCCAGTACCTTGCAGTAAGCCTGAATCGAAAGGGAGCCTGTCATGGCAATCACCATTCACGTGGACGTGGTCAGTGCCGAAGAAGCCATTTTCTCCGGCCTTGTCGAGTTCGCGGTTTTTCCTGGAGAATCGGGCGAGCTGGGGATTCTGCCGAATCATACCCCGCTCCTGACCCGCATCAAGCCTGGAAGCATTCGCCTGAAAGCGCCTGGCGGAAAATTTGAAACGCTCTTCGTTTCCGGCGGAATGCTGGAAGTGCAGCCGCACCTGATTACGGTATTGGCAGACACGGCCATCCGCGCGGCGGAGCTGGACGAAGCCAAGGTACTGGAGGCGAAGAAGCGCGCGGAAGAGACCCTTTCCAGGCGCACAAGCGGAAACGACATCAACTTTGTTGCCGCCGAAGCGGAACTGGCGCAACTGAACGCGCAATTGCAGGCCATCAAGAAGCTGAAGAATCAGGTGCATTGATCGTTTGCAGAGGTGAAATAAAAACGGCAACCGGAAGGTTGCCGTTTTTATTTCCGGGTAAAACTTCAGATGATTTTGCTCAGCGGTCAGTACCCAGATTGCGTCGAAAGCAAGGCGCGGCAAAAGGTAGGTGCGGCAAAAGGTAGGTGCGGAATCAAGGTCTACCGCGAGAGAATCTGCGGACATCTCAGGCTCTTTCAGTTCAGTACTACCCGGAATACCCCGCGTTTTTGGCGCGGGGTAGTTCATTCTTCCGTGATCAGTACTTCTGTATAAACGGGCGTGGCGTTGAAGAGCGTATGCATATCCACATTGCGCATACGGATGCAACCGTGCGAATGCGGTACGCGCATAGGCGCGGAATCGGTGCAACCGTGGATATAGATGTAACGGCGCTGGCTATCGACGCAGTGGCCCGCGGCGTCATGACCGCGATTGATGCCGGGTTCCGCTCCGCACAGCCAGAGAATGCGGGTCAGAATCCAGTCGCGCGCAGGTTGTGTGGCAGCAAGTTCGGGCGTCCAGATTTCACCCGTCGGGCGACGCCCGGAAAACACCGTACCCAGCGGACAACCTTCGCCGATTTTTGCGCGGATGAAATGGCGGCCACGCGGCGTCTGGCCACTGCCTTCCCGTTCGCCCGCGCCGTTTACACTCGTGGAGACAGGAAAAATCGCGTGCGGCTTCCCGGCGTCATCGAGCAGGAAAAGCTGCTGGCAAGCCAGGGAAATATGGATTTTCATGGGTGGGGCAAGCCCGCAGCCTGGATAGAAAGAGGACAGAGGCGATCGATCAGGTCACATCCAGGCAATGCGGGCAGCAGGTTCCCTTAGTCTTTTTTCAGCGTCACGAAGGTCTGGTTTTCCCCACGTCGAATCAGAAAGGTAAAGTTCGTGCCCTTGGGAATTTGCGCAAGGCGTTGTTCCAGTTGGGCAGGGAGCGCCAGGGGATAGCTTGCACCCTTGACGATGAGGACAAGCAATATGTCGCCGGGACGCAAACCCGCGCGTATGGCGTTGCCGCTGGCATCATCCACCAACAGGCCGCTTTCGCGGATACCCAGTTTATGCCGCTGCTCCGGGGAAAGCGCGCGGAGAATCAGCCCCAGCTTGCTGGTGTGTGAGCTTTCCGGCGCTTTGCTGCCCTGGGCAAGCGGCGCGCTGTCATCCCTGGCTTCGCCCACTGTCACACTCAGGTCGTGCAACTTGCCTTTGCGCCAGATTTGCAGCGTCACGTTTGCGCCGGGACGAGTGGCCGCCACCTGCCTGGGCAATTCCGAAGCGTGCTCTACCGCCTTGCCGTTGAAACGCAGGATTACGTCCCCTGCTTCTACCCCGGCCTTATCGGCTGCGCCCCCCTTCTCCACCAGACTGACCAGCGCGCCCACCGGCTTTTCCAGTCCGAAGGATTCGGCCAGTTCCTTGCTGACGTCCTGGATGGCCACGCCCAGCAGTCCCCGGCTGACTCGTCCGGTGGCGCGCAATTGGCGCTGAACGTCCATCGCCACATCAATGGGAATTGCGAAGGAAAGCCCCATGTAACCACCGTTGCGGCTGTAAATCTGCGAGTTGATGCCGACCACTTCGCCCGCAAGGTTGAAAAGCGGACCGCCGGAATTGCCGGGATTGACGGCCACGTCGGTCTGGATGAAGGGGACGTAATTTTCCTGTGGCAACGCGCGTCCCTTGGCGGAAACAATGCCTGCCGTCACCGTACTTTCCAGCCCGAAAGGCGATCCGATGGCCACCACCCATTCGCCAACGCGCAATTTCTCCGATTCGCCCAGACGCGCAAACGGCAGTCCTTTCGCCTCGATTTTGAGGAGCGCCACGTCCGTGCGTTTGTCCGCGCCAACCACCTGCGCCGAAAACTCACGCTTGTCGGAAAGCCGCACGGTGACTTCATCGGCGCCGGCCACCACATGCGCGTTGGTCAGCAGATAACCATCCTCGCTGAGAATAAAACCCGAACCGAGCGAACGCCGTTCGGATTCCTTCGCCGCATCCGGCAGGCCATGCGGCAGGAAACGCCGGAAGAATTCCGGCATTTCATCGTCGTTGAAGGGAAAGAGAGGAAGGCTGTCACGTTGCTGCCGGATGATTTGCGTGGTGCTGATATTCACCACGACTTTGGCCTGCTTTTCAGCAAGATCGGTAAAGTCCGGCAGCAGCCGCGCCGTTGCGTTCTGCGCGATTGCGTTGCCTGCGAACGCCAGGTTCATGAACATGAGAAACCAAAGAATATACAGTTTTCGCATGGAAAATTCCTCCTGAAAAGGTCAAACGGTACGCGTAATATAAGGTGTGTTTGCGGATTTTCCAGCCTTGCGCACGCCCCGGACGTACAGCGCGCAAAAGGCAAGCGCCAGTCCGAGCGCCGCGCCGACAAACGCTGCGCCTTCCCCACCCAGTTGCTGCCCCAGCACAGCGCCTGCAAGCAGCCCTGCCAGCGGCAAACCGTAGGCCAGGATGGTTGCCTGCCGCATGAGCGCCGCGTCTGGCATGTGTACCCACACCTGCTCGCCTGCCGCCGCTCCTTCCGGGTTGGCGACGGTATGGCGTCGCGCCGCCGCAAACAGACGTGGCAGCTCCACGCCACCGCAGCCGCCTTCCTCATGGCAGCGCCCGCAACCGGAGAGCATCTCAATCACGGCCTCATCGCCTGAAAGCATGACCACCCGCGCCAATTGCCCATGCTCAGGGCGGGAAGCACAGGTTGTGGAAGAGGCGTCTGTCAAGCCTTGTCTGACCATATTTCGGAGTAAATCGTATGGCATTTGGTTTTTGGGGTTTGCTGTGCCGCGAGCGCTTGAACGGGGGTTCGATGCTCCAAGGCACGTTGTGGGATGGGATGATTATAGACGTCCAGATTGCGCATGAGGGTGGTTTCCAGTTTGTTTGCGGAATGGACACGGGTTTGTTGCATACGTCCGTTCATTTTTGCTGGCGATGATGGTCAGCAACTCCCTGTATGCAGAGCCGGTGGTGTAATCCCGCATCGAGACAACAGGAGTGGGGTTGTACGGGAGAAGGGGCGTAACCTGTCGTGCTCAATGCGCCGCATCCCAGTTTTCGCCGACGCCCACATCCACGACCAGCGGCACGGCGAGCGGGAGGACGCCAGTCATCAGGCGCGGGAGCCGGATGCGGATTTCGGCAAGTTCCTCTTCCGGGACTTCCAGAATCAGTTCGTCGTGCACTTGCAGGATCACGCGGCTTTTCCTGCCGGTTTCGCCAAGCCATGTCTGCACGGCGATCATGGCGAGTTTGATGAGATCGGCGGCAGTACCCTGCATGGGGGCATTGATGGCGGCGCGTTCCGCGCCCTGACGGCGAGCGGCGCTGGCGGCAGTGATATCCGGCAGGTTCAGCCTGCGTCCCAGCACGGTTTCCACGTAGCCTTTTTCCCGCGCCCGTTCGCGTGTTTCCTCCATATAGCGGGCGACGCCGGGGTAACGCTCGAAATAGCGGGTGATGTAATTCTGCGCATCGGTGCGGGCAAGCCCCAGATTGCGGGCAAGGCCAAAGGAACTCATGCCATAGATCAGGCCAAAGTTGATGGTCTTGGCGACACGGCGTTGTTCCGCGCTGACTTCCAGCGGCGAGACGCCAAAAATTTCCGAAGCCGTGGCGCGATGCACGTCCTCCCCCGCCGCGAAGGCAGCCAGAAGACGTTCATCGCCGGAAAGATGCGCCATGATGCGCAGTTCGATCTGCGAATAGTCGGCGGAAACGAGTTTCATCCCCGGCGGCGCGATAAAGGCGGCGCGGATGCGGCGGCCTTCCCCGGTACGCGCCGGGATGTTTTGCAGGTTGGGATCGGAAGAAGCCAGCCGCCCCGTAACGGCGGTCGCCTGCGAAAAATGCGTGTGTACCCGCCCAGTGGCGGGAGAAATCATGCGGGGCAGTTTGTCGGTATAGGTGCTCTTCAATTTGGAAAGGCTGCGATGCTCCAGCAGAATGCGCGGCAGCGGGTAATCCAGCGCCAGTTCAGCCAGCACTTCCTCATCGGTGGAAGGCGCTCCGCCGGGGGTCTTTTTTTTCACCGGGAGTTTCTGCTGCTCGAAGAGAATTTCCGCCAACTGTTTGGGGGAACCCAGATTGAAGGCGGTTCCGGCAAGCTGGTGTGCCTGGGCTTCCAGCGCCACGATCTGACGCCCCAATTCCAGACTTTGCGTCTGCAACAAACCGGCGTCGATCAGCACGCCCGCGCGCTCCATCCGATAAAGCGCCTGCTGCACCGGCAGTTCGATGTCCGCATAGACGCGCGTCAACCCGGCATCGGCGGCAATGCGGGGAAACAGGGTTTCGTGCAGACGCAGCACCAGATCGGCATCCTCGGCGGCATAGACGGCGGCCTTTTCGATCGGCGTCTCGGCAAAGCCGATGGCCTTCGCGCCCCTGCCGCAGAGTTCCGCATAGGCAATGGCCGTAATGCCCAGGTGGCGGCGGGCAAGCTGATCCAGGTCATGCCCGCGTTCGGATTCCAGCACATAGGATTGCAACAGGGTATCGTGCGCGATTCCCGCAAGCGCAATCCCGTGATTGGCGAAAACATGCTGGTCGTATTTGAGGTTTTGTCCGGCTTTCCTGTGCGTGGACGATTCCAGCCAGGGTTTCAGACGCGCCAGCACGGCGTCTTGCGGAAGCTGGCCTGAGCCGTCCACGAGCAGATCCGCTTCCTGATGCGCAAGCGGCAGGTAGCAGGCGAGGCCGGGCGCGACGGCAAGGGAAAGCCCCACCAGCCGCGCGTCGAAAAAATCCAGACTGGTGGTTTCCGTATCCAGCGCGGTCAGCGGCGCGGCTTCGATGCGCGCCAGCCAGTTTTCAAAGGCGGGCCAGTCGCGCACGGTTTCGTAGCCGACGCGATGCGCGCCTTCCGCTTGCGGGGGAGCATCGCTGGCGGGCGCTTTCGGGGCGAGCGGACGGAAAGCGGGCGGACGAACCTCCGCCGCGGCGGCAAGCCAGGAACGAAAGCCGAAGCGTTCGTAAAGCGCCGCCAGCGTTGCCGCATCCGGCACGGCGGGCAGCAGATCGGCGGGTTCGGGCAGGTTGGGAAGATCGCGGCGTATCGTGACCAGTCTTTTGCCCAGCGGCAGGAACGCCAGATGCGCGCGCAGGTTTTCGCCAACCACACCGCCGATTTCCTCGGCATGGGCGACGATTTCATCCAGCGAACCGTAAGTGGAAAGCCACTTGACCGCTGTCTTGGGGCCGCATTTCTTCACGCCCGGCACGTTATCCACGGCATCCCCCATGAGCGCCAGATAATCCACGATGCGCTCCGGCGGCACGCCGAATTTGGCCGTCACGCCCGCCACATCCAGCATTTCGTCGCTCATGGTGTTGATGAGCCGGGTGTGCGCATCCACCAGTTGCGCCATATCCTTGTCGCCGGTGGAAACCAGGGTTTCCAGTCCCGCCTGCGCGGCTCTGGCGGCAAGGGTGCCGATCACATCGTCGGCTTCCACCCCGTCGATAATCAGCAACGGCCAGCCTTCGGCGCGGATGGCTTCGTGGATCGGCGGAATTTGCAGGGCGAGGTCTTCCGGCATGGGCGGACGCTGCGCCTTGTACTCCGGGAACCAGTCGTCGCGGAAGGTTTTACCCCTGGCGTCGAAGACCACGGCCTTGTATTCCGCCTTGAAGTCGGCATTCAGGCGGCGTAGCATGGCAAGCACGCCCTTCAGCGCCCCGGTGGGAAACCCCTCGCGGTTCCTGAGATCGGGGAGCGCGTGATAGGCGCGATAAAGATAGGAAGAACCGTCCACCAGCAACAACAAGGCCATAGCGCACCTGAAAGGATTATGTCTGTTTCAATTCACGCCCGGAAACCGGGCAACCGCAACGCACGGAAGCTCAATGTTGCTCCATGCGGATTATCCCCCGAAAGGGAAATTTCAGACCGGAGTTGGTTTCACCATGAATAAAAAAGAAAAACTGCCGCCCATGCGGGATTCCAGACGCCATTCCGAATCGGCGCGGGAAGCCTGGCGCGTATTTGGCATCATGTCGGAATTCGTGGAGGCCACGGATCGCCTGCAAACCATTCTGCCCGCTGTTTCCCTGTTCGGGAGCGCCCGCACCGCGCGCAACGCGCCCTATTATCAGTTGGCGGAAACCATTGCGAAAAAACTTTCCGACGCGGGCTTTGCCGTGATTTCCGGCGGCGGCCCCGGCATCATGGAGGCCGCCAACAAGGGCGCTTATCACGGACGTTCGCCTTCCGTCGGTCTCAACATCGAGCTGCCGCATGAACAGAAAGGCAACGCCTACCAGGATGTTTCCCATACGTTCCGCCACTTTTTCGCGCGCAAATACATGTTTGTGCGCTTTGCCTCCGCCTACGTGGTGATGCCCGGCGGCTTCGGCACACTGGACGAACTGATGGAAGCCCTGACCCTGGTGCAGACGCGCAAGACCTCCCGCATTCCCATCATTCTGGTCGGCGCGGCCTTCTGGGGCGGTCTCATCGTCTGGCTCCGCGAACGCCTCGTCACGGAAGGCATGATCGATCCGGAAGACCTGGATCTGATACAGGTCGTGGATGCTCCCGATCAGGTCGTTGCGGCGGTCTTTGCGCACTACGAGGCCAGCAGGAACCAGAATCCGGTGGCGGAAGAGCAGATGCTCAATCTTTGAGAAGCTGTTTGGGAAAGCAAGAAATAAGCGATAGGCGTTCATGCGAAGTCGCTCAAAACAAACCTGGAAGGGGATGCAAACCGGAGTTGGTTTTACGATGAAAGTAGTGAATAAAACTCCTCGCCACTGTAAGACGCGCAGCCGTGTAGCCATTCTCCCGCCTCGTCATGGGGTGTTTGCGCCAATGCCGGTTTTCGCATTTTCTTGTCCGCATTCCCAATGCAAGCCAGCGCCAGGAACTTGCGGTATCGCTTTATCAATGTGTCCCAAGAGCATGTTTTTTCGCGTATTTTGGCTTTACAAAATTGTCGGCTCGTTGCATTATCCGCAAAGTTTTCTCCCTTTGGGGTTTCTTTGGTCATGAACGTTTCGGGATCTGCCGCATTGTCGGGTTTGGCGCGCTCGCTCGTGCAAGCGGGGCGCGTGATGGAATCAGACGCCCGCGATGCCCAGGTCAGAGCTATCGATAGTGAAACCTCGTTCGCGGAAGAAATCACCAAACTGCAAAAAATCTCCTCGCTGGATCTTGCCCGTTTCACCAGCACGGCTTACGGCATTCCCTATCTCGATCTTGCCGCCTACGACGCCGGCTACATTCCCAAGAACTCGATGGATTTCAAGCTGGCATTGACCCATCGGGTCATTCCGCTTTACAAGCGGGGCGGACGGCTCTCGCTTGCGGTGGTCGACCCCACCAACCAGAAGGCGTTGGAGGAAATCCGCTTTCAGAGCGCGCTTACCGTAGATCCCATCATCGTCGAAATCGACAAGCTGATGCCGCTCCTGAAGGAGCTGACCGTCTCCATCACCGAGGCGCTGCGGGTCAACGATGATCAGGAAGCCTACGAATTCGACTTCGACACCCTGACCGAAGACAGCGGCAGCACCGAGACTACGGATGTCGAAGATGCGCCCATCGTCAAGTTCATCCAGAAAATCCTGATCGACGCCATCAACGATGGCGCTTCCGACATTCACTTTGAGCCTTACGAAAAATATTACCGCATTCGTTTTCGCATTGACGGCGACCTGCGGGAAATTGCCCGCCCCCCAAAAGTCGTACAGGAAAAAATCGCCTCCCGCATCAAGATCATCTCCCGTCTCGACATCGCCGAGAAACGGGTGCCGCAGGACGGACGTACCAGAATCGTGCTCACAGCTTCCCGTGTCATTGATTTCCGGGTCAGCACACTGCCCACCCTGCACGGTGAAAAAATCGTGATGCGTATCCTTGACCCGACCTCCGCCACCCTGGGCATCGAGGCGCTGGGTTACGAAGATGACCAGAAGGCGGTCCTCATGGACGCAATCCAGCGTCCCTATGGCATGGTGCTGGTGACAGGCCCCACAGGTTCCGGGAAAACGGTGTCGCTCTATACCTGCCTCAACATCCTGAACAAACCCGGCGTCAATATTTCCACAGCGGAAGACCCGGCGGAAATCAATCTGGCGGGGATCAATCAGGTCAACGTCGACGACAGGGTGGGTCTCACCTTCGCCGCAGCCCTGAAATCCTTTCTGCGGCAAGACCCGGACATCATCATGGTGGGGGAAATCCGCGATCTGGAAACGGCGGAAATCGCCGTGAAGGCCGCGCAAACCGGACACATGGTGCTCTCCACCCTGCACACCAACGACGCGCCGCAGACCCTCACCCGCCTGATGAACATGGGGGTGCCGCTTTTCAACATCGCCAGCAGCATCCTGCTCATTACCGCACAACGGCTGGCGCGACGGCTATGTACCTGCAAGGAAGAACTGGACGTGCCGCGTGAAAGCCTCCTGAACGCTGGCTTCACGGAAGCCGATCTGGATGGTTCCTGGACACTCTATGGACCTGGCGGCGGCTGCGGCAAGTGCCGTGGTTCTGGCTACAAGGGACGGGTCGGCATCTACCAGGTCATGCCGGTTTCCGAAGTCATGCAAAAGCTCATCCTCTCCGGCGCAACGGCTCTGGATATTGCCGAACAGGCCAAAAAGGAAGGCGTGCGCACCCTGCGCCAGTCCGGGCTTTTGAAAGTCAAGCGGGGACTCACTTCGCTGGACGAAGTTCTGAACGTTACAAACGAATGAAATCACGCATTTTTGCAAAAGGGGGATATCTATCATGGTTACCGCAGCAAATGCCCGCGCAGCAGCAAAACCCGCACCCAGAAAAGCTGGCGGCAAAAAAGAATACCTGTTTCGCTGGGAAGGCAAGAACCGCCAGGGAAAGATCATCAAGGGAGAAGTGGCAGCGGCCTCGGAAGCCGTGGTCAGCACACAGTTGCGGCGGGAAGGCATCATTGGCGCCAAGATCACGCGCGCTCGTTCCCGCAGTGGCAAACGCATCTCCACCAAGGATATTGCCTTTTTCACCCGGCAGCTTTCCACCATGCTGAAGTCGGGTGTGCCGCTGGTACAGTCTTTCGACATCGTGGCCAAGGGGCACTCCAACCCCAACATGACCCGGCTCCTGCTGGACATCAAGGGCGATGTGGAAGCCGGTTCGCCGCTGAACGTTGCTTTTGCCCGCTACCCCCTTTATTTCGATCAGCTTTATTGCAATCTGATCGAGGTGGGCGAACAGGCCGGTATTCTGGACACACTTCTGGAACGGTTGGCTGCCTACCAGGAAAAAATCCTGTCGATCAAGAGCAAGATCAAGTCGGCGCTCTTCTACCCCTGCGCGATCATCGTGGTGGCCTTCATCGTGGTTGCTGTCATCATGCTCTTCGTGATCCCGGCCTTCAAGGAAACCTTTGAGAGTTTCGGCGCGGAGCTACCCGCACTTACCCAATACGTCATCAATATCTCGGACACCTTCGTCGCCTATTGGTATATCTTCATCAGCGTTCCTGTAGGAGGCATCTGGTTCTTCTTCTATTCCTGGAAGCGTTCCAGGCCGATGCAGATTTTCATGGATCGCGTTACCCTGAAATTCCCGGTATTTGGCGACATCCTCACCAAATCGGCTATTGCGCGCTGGAACCGCACACTTTCCACCATGTTCTCCGCCGGCGTGCCACTGGTCGAGGCACTGGATTCCGTCGGTGGGGCTTCCGGCAACTATGTTTATGAGCAGGGCACCAAGGGTATCAAGAGCGCAGTCAGTTCCGGTACCAGCCTGGCTGTTGCCGTGCAAATGAGCGAAATCTTTCCCAACCTGGTGGTTCAAATGGTTTCCATCGGTGAAGAAGCCGGTTCCCTGGATGCCATGCTGGGCAAGGTTGCCGATTTCTACGAACAGGAAGTGGATGACGCAGTGACGGCACTCTCCAGCCTGATGGAACCGATGATCATGGTGGTACTGGGCGTGCTGATCGGGGGCATGGTGGTCGCCATGTACCTGCCCATCTTCAAACTGGGCGGCGCAATCTGATGTCGGAAACGCTGGTGTTGCTGGCAGACGCCAGCGTTTTCCCCTTTGTTCTGGGCGTGCTTGGTCTTATCGTCGGCAGTTTTCTCAACGTCGTCATCCATCGCCTCCCACGGATGATGGAGGCGGAATGGCACAAAGCGTGTGCGGAATGGCAAGGCACGCCGCGACAGGAGACGGAAACCCTTACCCTCTCGCGTCCGCGTTCTCGCTGTCCGCATTGTGGTCACGCCATCACGGCGCTGGAAAACATCCCGGTGGTGAGCTATCTCTGCCTGCGCGGCAAATGCCGGGGGTGTCACGCCCCCATCTCACCGCGCTACCCGCTGGTGGAAATCACGGCGGCACTCCTTGCCGTTGGTTGTGCCCTTGGTTTTCCCCCCATCCTGCCCGCGCTGGCCGCGACGGTGTTGTGCTGGGCGCTCCTGGTGCTCGCCCTCATCGACTTCGATACCCAGCTCCTGCCTGACCAGATCACCCTGCCGCTCCTGTGGCTGGGGCTCCTCTTCAATCTCGCGGGAGGCTTTGTTCCGCTCTCCTCGGCGGTATTGGGCGCTGTGGCAGGCTATCTGTTTCTCTGGTCGGTCTATTGGCTCTTTCGTCTGGCAACCGGCAAGGAAGGCATGGGTTTCGGCGACTTCAAGCTCCTGGCTGCGCTGGGCGCCTGGCTGGGCTGGAAGCTCCTGCCGCTGATTATTCTGATCTCTTCCGTATTGGGCGCGCTGACTGGCATGGCGCTGATTTTCTTCGCCCGGCGTGGACGCGAAGTGCCCATGCCCTTTGGTCCCTTTCTTGCGGGCGCGGGGCTGATCGCCCTCTTTTTTGGCGCGGAGATGAATCGCGCCTGGCTGGGGTTTCTGGGTTGAGCGCTTGATTTCCAACAAGACGGCCTCATTTTTCCGGTGATACACCGTGTAGACGCCGTTCTTTGTGTGAACGTCGCTATAATGCCAACCCTTTTGGAGAAACCCCCATGCCCATTTATGAATATCGCTGCGCAGCCTGCGGTTTTCAGAAAGAACACCTGCAAAAACTGAGCGACGCACCGCTGACCCTCTGCCCGGAGTGCGCGCAGGCCACCTACGAAAAACAGCTTTCCGCTGTCGGCTTTCAGTTGAAAGGCAGCGGCTGGTACGCTACGGATTTCAAGAATCCGGCGAAAAAGCCTGTCAATCCACCGCCCTGCCAGGGCGGCACTGGAGCCTGTCCCTCCGGCGCCTGTGGCGCGGCAGAATAAGCAGCCACTTCAACCCCTGTTTTTTCCCATTTTGCCACTGTGTTTTCGTTCAAACCTGCCATTTTCAAGCGTTATTTCATCACCGGTCTGTTGATCTGGGTGCCGCTCGTCATCACGGTCTGGGTGCTTTCCCTCATCGTCGGGGCGCTGGAACAGCTTCTGCCCGTGGCCATCCGGCCAGGCCCTGTGCTCCTGTTTGGCTTCCAGGTATCCGGGCTGGGCGCGCTGATGACCTTGCTTCTCATCTTTCTCACGGGTTTGCTTGCCGCCAACCTGATCGGGCAACGGCTGGTGCGCTACTGGGAGGGCTTGCTTGCGCGCATTCCGGTGGTCAATTCGCTCTACAACGCGGTCAAGCAGGTTTCCGACACCATTTTGTCCCCCAACGGCAATGCCTTTCGCAAGGCGCTGCTTGTGCAATATCCGCGCGAAGGCTGCTGGACGGTGGCCTTTCTGACGGGCAAGCCCGGCGGCGATGTGGCCAATCACCTGGCGCCTGAAGCCTATGTAAGCGTTTTTGTTCCCACCACACCCAATCCGACCTCTGGCTTCTTTCTGATGATGAAGAAGGAAGAAACCATGGAACTCAAAATGAGCGTGGACGAAGCCCTGAAATATATCGTCTCCATGGGCGTCGTGCCGCCTCCCGGTAAAACCCGGCACACCCTTTCCCCCCCTCAGCCTTCTGGAAACTCCTGATGCGTACCCATTATTGCGGACAGCTTTCCGCCTCTCTTTGCGATCAAACCGTCAGCCTCGCGGGCTGGGCGCACCGCCGCCGCGACCACGGCGGCGTCATCTTCATCGACCTGCGCGACCGCGAGGGGCTGGCACAGATCGTTTGTGACCCGGATCGTCCTGACATGTTCAGGATCGCTGAATCGGTGCGCAATGAATTCTGTCTGAAGATTACCGGCAAGGTACGCCTGCGCCCGGAAGGCACGCGCAATCCCAATCTCGCATCCGGCGAGGTGGAAATTCTTTGCCGCGAGATCGAGGTGCTCAATCCTTCCGTTACGCCCCCTTTTCCGCTGGATGATGAACATCTTTCCGAAAATGTGCGCCTGACGCACCGCGTCATCGACCTGCGCCGTCCGGAAATGCAGGCGAATCTGATGCTGCGCTACAAGGTGGCGCGCGCCTTCCGCCGCTTTCTCGACGACCACGGTTTCGTCGATGTGGAAACCCCCATGCTGACCAAGAGCACGCCGGAAGGCGCGCGCGACTACCTCGTGCCCTCGCGCGTGCATCCAGGACAATTTTTCGCGTTGCCGCAGTCGCCGCAGCTTTTCAAGCAGCTCCTGATGGTTGCGGGTTTTGACCGCTATTACCAGATCGTCAAATGTTTTCGTGACGAGGATCTGCGCGCCGATCGCCAGCCGGAATTTACCCAGGTCGACCTGGAAACTTCCTTCATGGACGAGACGGAAATCACCGGCCTCGTGGAAGAGATGATTCGCGCGGTCTTCAAGGAAACCAGGGACGTGGATCTGCCCAATCCCTTCCCGCGCATCACCTACGCGGACGCGATGTCCCGCTTTGGTTCCGACAAACCCGATCTGCGCGTCACGCTGGAGATCACCGATGTCACCGACGCGGTGAAGGACGTGGCCTTCAAGGTGTTTGCCCAGCCCGCCAATTCCGGGGGGCGGGTTGCCGCGCTCAGGATTCCCGGCGGAGCCACGCTCACGCGCGGGGAAATCGACGAGTACACGAAGTTCGTCGCCATTTATGGCGCTAGGGGGCTTGCCTACATCAAGGTCAATGACGCGAGTCAGCCCAATGAAAGCGGTCTGCAATCGCCCATTGTCAAGAATCTTTCCGAAGCGGCGCTGAAGCGCATCCTGACGCGCACCGGCGCGCAATCCGGCGACCTCATTTTCTTTGGCGCCGACAAGACCCGGATCGTAAACGACGCCCTGGGCGCGTTGCGGGTGAAGCTGGGGCATGAAAAGGGTTACGTCAACGGCAAGGACTGGGAACCGGTGTGGGTGCTGGACTTTCCCATGTTCGAGTACGACGAGGAAGAAAAACGCTGGGTTGCCTGTCACCACCCCTTCACCAGTCCCAGGGACGAACACGTGGCCTTGTTGCAGGATGATCCCGGCCAGTGTCTCGCCAAGGCTTATGATCTGGCGCTGAACGGCTGGGAAATCGGGGGCGGCTCGGTACGTATCCACCGCGCCGAAATACAGGAGACGGTGTTCCGCGCGCTCAACATCCCGCCGGAGGAACAGCGCGCCAAATTCGGCTTTTTGCTCGATGCCCTCAAATACGGTGCGCCGCCGCACGGCGGTCTGGCCTTTGGTCTGGATCGCATCGTTACCCTGATGAGCGGCGCGGAATCCATCCGCGACGTGATTGCTTTTCCCAAGACCCAGCGCGCCCAGTGCCTCCTCACCGACGCGCCTTCCGCTGTGGATGAAAAGCAGTTGCGCGAACTGCACATCCGGCTGCGGCAAGTGGCAGGCGAGTAGGGCAACAAGGGCGAAACCGCCGGAAACGGTTTGAAAAAACCTGGCGCACACCGGCAAAGGGCTTGCCGTTGCAGCGCCAGCCCCTTTTTTTCCGGAGACCGCCGATTGTCCGCCTACAAACAACCCGTTTCCGTGCTGGTGGTTCTCTACACTCCGGCGCTGGAAATTCTGCTGCTGGAACGTGCCCGGCATCCCGGTTACTGGCAATCCGTAACCGGCAGCCGGGAAGCGGACGACGCGACCCTCGCGGCCACCGCGCGGCGCGAGGTGGCGGAAGAAACCGGCCTCTGGCTGTCTCCCGAACTCCTGAGCGACTGGCGGCAATCCGAAACCTGGGAAATTTTCCCGGAATGGCGACGCCGTTACGCGCCCGGCGTCACCCACAACACCGAGCATGTTTTTTCCTGCTGCCTGCCCGCGCCCGTTGCCATCCGTCTTGCCCCGCAAGAACATCGCGCCTTTTGCTGGCTGCCGTTCGAGGAAGCCGCCACCCGCTGTTTTTCCCCCAGCAACAGAAAAGCCATTCTCGCCCTGCCGAAACGTCTGGAAACAACCGCAAGCATTCCCGCCGGAAATGCGCGCGGAATCGGGCATATAATCGGCGACTTCCCTTTTACCCCGTCATTTTCGATGTCCGACCCCAAAACCGAACTAACCCGTCTTTTGCAAACGGCGCTCGCCAGTGTCGCGCCTGAAGCCGCCGATACCCCAATCCAGCTTGAACGCCCGCGCGAGGCGACATTCGGGGATTTCGCCAGTAATCTCGCCCTGCAACTGGCACACCACCTGAAGAAGAATCCCCGCGAACTCGCCGCGCGCCTGATTGCGGAACTGCCGGTTTCCGCGCTCGTAAAAAAGGCGGAAGTCGCCGGAGCGGGCTTCATCAATTTCACCCTGGACGAATCCGCCCGCCACGCCGCCATCGTTGACACGCTGGAAGCGGGCGCGGATTACGGGCGCTCCACGCTGGGTCAGGGAGAAAAGGCACTGGTGGAATTCGTTTCCGCCAATCCCACCGGCCCCCTGCACGTTGGACATGGACGCGGCGCGGCCTACGGCGCTTCGCTTTCCAGCCTGCTTGCCTTCGCCGGCTGGGACATCACCCGCGAATATTACGTGAATGACGCCGGACGCCAGATGGATATCCTCGCGATTTCCACCTGGTTGCGCTATCTGGAAGATTTTGGCGAAGGCGTGCCTTTTCCGCCCAATGGCTATCAGGGCGACTATGTGCGCCGCATGGCGGAACAGTTGCAGGATGCGCAGGGGGAACGCTTTCTCCGCCGTGCCGATCTGGTGCTGGAAGGAACCCCTGGCCTGCCGGACGAAACGCGCAAGGACGATGACGCCAAGGCACAGCGCGAACGGCATCTGGACGCGCTCATTGCCAATGGTAAAAAGCTTCTGGGTGAAGACTGGCATGTGGTGCACCAGCATGTCCTCACCGAACAACTGGCGGACGGGCGCGGCGATCTGGAGGAATTTGGCGTCCAGTTCGATATCTGGTTTTCCGAAAAAGCGTTATTCGATACGGGGCTTGTCGCCCGTTGCGTGAAAAAGCTGGAAGCGGCGGGTCATCTCTATGTGCAGGATGGCGCCAAATGGTTCAAATCCACGGCCTTTGGCGACGAAAAGGATCGTGTGGTGCAGCGTGAAAACGGAATCTACACCTATTTCGCTTCCGACATTGCCTACCACCTCAACAAATACGAGCGCGGTTTTACGCGGCTCATCAATATCTGGGGCGCGGATCACCACGGCTACATTCCGCGTGTAAAAGGCGCAATCCATGCCCTGGGCTGTAATCCCGACCCGCTCGATGTCGTTCTGGTGCAGTTCGCGGTGCTCTACCGCAATGGACAAAAGGTTTCCATGTCCACCCGTTCCGGTGAGTTTGTCACCCTGCGTGCGTTGCGCAACGAAGTCGGCAATGACGCCTGCCGTTTTTTCTACGTGCTGCGCAAGGCAGACCAGCATCTGGATTTCGATCTCGATCTTGCCCGACGCCAGAGCAGTGAAAACCCGGTCTATTACATCCAGTACGCCCATGCGCGCATTGCCTCGGTGCTGCGCGAATGGGGGGGTGAAACCGCGAACCTGCGGCATGCCGACCTCGGCCAACTGGGCGACGCCTGTGAAACGGCGCTGATCGGGCGCATCGCCCAGTTTCCGGAAGTGATTGAAGCGGCAGCACGGGATTACGCGCCGCATCAGGTTGCGTTCTATCTGAAGGAACTGGCGGCGGAATTCCACACCTGGTACCACCACGACCGCATTCTTTCCCGTCCCGACAAACCGCTGGAAGCCGCGCTGCAACAGGCGCGGCTGGCGCTGGCGGCGGCCACGCGCCAGGTCATCCACAACGGTCTCACCCTGCTGGGCGTTTCCTGTCCTGAACAGATGTAAGGATTTTTTCATGCAGAAAAAACTTTCTTTTCCCGCCCACGCGCAACGCGGCGGCACCTTTGCCGGATTGCTGTTGGGCATCGTGCTGGGCATCCTGATTGCGGCCGCCGTCGTCTGGTATATCAACAAAACGCCGGTACCCTTCCTGAACCGCGTGCAGCCCGCGCCGCTGAACGACGACAACAACCAGCCGCCGCTGCCGCTTCCCGGCAAACCTGGCGATGCTCCCATTACCCTCACGCCACAGGCGTCTTCTGCCCCTGCTGCGCTTTCCGGCGTGACAACCGTCTCCCCCCCGGCAGCGGAAGCCCTGCCAGCCGCCGCCGCTGTCCTGCGCTACATTCAGGCTGGTTCCTACTCCCAGGCACAGGATGCGGACAAAGCCAAGGCCACCATCGCCATGCTGGGTCTGGAAGTGAATGTGCAGCAGGTGATGATTCAGAACAAGACCCACTACCGTCTGCGCCTTGGCCCTTACAGCCAGGCCAGGGAACTCGACCGGGTGCGCGCGGTACTGGCGCAATCCGGGATTGAAACCACCATCGTCAGGGAATAAACCATGTCCGCCACACGTCGCCATTTTCTCGCCGCCGCTTCTCTTTTCCCTTTGGCTTCGCTGCTCTTTTCTCCTCTGGCGCAAGCCCAGCAGGGCAAGACCTATGCCGTGATCACGCGCCCGCAGCCCAAGGACGTCGCGGGCAAAATCGAGGTGATTGAATTTTTCCATTACGGCTGCCCGCATTGCCGCAATTTCAATCCCTTCGTTCGTCAATGGGCGGCCAAGGCTCCGGCGGATGTGAGTTTCCGCAAGGTGCCAACGCCCTGGAGTCCGCCGCTCGTCAACTTCGCGCGTCTTTACTACACGCTGGAAGCCACCGGCGATCTCGCCCGCCTGGACGAGGCTGCGTTCGCGCTGGCGCAGGATGCGCGCAAATACGATACCCCCAGCATGGAAGCCTGGTACGTCCAGCAAGGCGGCAATGTAGAAAAATTCAAGGCCGCCTTCAATGCGTTCGGTGTCCAGAACAAGGTGCAGGCCGCGCAGCAACTCACCCAGAAAATGGGCATAGACAGCGTTCCCATGCTTATCGTGGAAGGGCGCTACCATGTGCTGGGCAACAGTTTTGAGGAACAAATCGCCAATCTGGACGCCCTGATTGCGGAACTGAGAAAGGCGGGAGGGAAAAAGTAAGGTTCCCTGCGATACGCGGCAGATGGTGTTGCGTATGTGACGCAGACTGCTACCGGGTTCCTCGGCGCAATGGTTGCGTTCAGGGCTGTTGTTTTTGCCTCGGATGAAACGGGAGGACGCATGATCCGCTTGCAAATCCCCGGCAATGCTGTAGAGATTGATTTCACGCCCGGACAGGATGGATCATGGCTCAGAAATTCACCTTGCAACCCCTGCTCGATCTGGTGCGCGACCGTACCGACGAGGCCACGCGCCGTCTTGGGCAATTGATGCGCGCGGAACAGAATGCCCAGAAGCGGCTGGATTTGCTCGCGCAGTATCGCGCCGAATATGTCCAGAAATTCCGCGACGCGCAGAGCGAAGGACTGACCCTGCAAGCCTTGCGCAACTATCAGGAGTTCATCGACCGGATCGACCTTGCCATCTGCCAGCAGACCGCGCAGGTGGAAACGGCCGCGCAGAACACGGCGGCGGGGCAGGAAGACTGGAAAACCCAGAATACCAAACTGAAGGCGCTGGATACCCTGGCGGCGCGGCAGAAGGCGGTCTATCTGAAAAAAGAAGCCAAACAGGAACAAAAACAACAGGATGAATTTGCAGGACGCCAGTTCCAGCAAGGGCGGAAAACGGAATCGTAGGCGCGGGGAAAACACCTATCCGCGCGGATCGAAGGCTTCCCGCACCGCGTCGGCGAAAAGATTGGCGGAAAGCACCAGCGCGAACATGAAGACGAAAGCCGCCGCGAGTGACCACCATACCGCCGGTTCGCGCGAAAGTTCCATGCGGGCGTTGTTGATCATGCCGCCGAAACTCGTCATCGTCGGATCGACGCCGATGCCAACATAGGAAAGCACCGCTTCAGCCAGCACGAGTCCGGAAAAATCCATCACCAGCGTAATGACCACGATGTGGCTGAGATTGGGGAGAATGTGGCGCAGCAGGATGCGCCCTGAAGAAACGCCAAAGGCACGCGCCGCCAGTACATATTCCAGCTCCCGCAACTTCAGGGTTTCGCCGCGCAACAGACGGGCAAGCCCTGTCCAGCTTGTCATGCCGAGGATCGCGCAAAGGGCGAGGAGACGCGCGTCGGCGCGTTCGGCGGCGGTGGAAAACCAGTGCGGATGGGTGTCGATCATGACCTGCATCATCAGTACCGCGGCGGCAATCAGAAGCACGCCGGGAATGGAATGCAGCACGGTGTAGAGATACTGGATCGCGTCATCGACCCAGCCCCGGAAGTAACCCGCGACCACTCCCAGACCCAGTGCCAGCGGCAAAGTCACCAGGGTGGTGACAAGGCCGATGATGAGCGCCGTGCGCACACTTTTCAGCACCTGGTAGAAGACGTCCTGACCCACTTTGTCGGTGCCGAAGACGTGATAGCTTCCGGCCAGCAGGAAGAGAGGCAGGAGGGTAAAAAGAAGCGCCGCCAGCGCGAGCAGCGCGCCGCGCCAGGCAAAGGCGGTTTCTCCACGCCAGAGCGCGGCAAGATTCTGGCGGAGGTTGCGCTTGCCTGCGCGCCAAAGACACCACAGGACAAAGGCCAGCGCGGAAAGCCAGCAGAGCGCGGCCAGCGCCAGCGCCGCGGCAAGACGAACAAGCACATCGGCGTCACGTCCGCTTTCGTTGTCGCCCAGATGCGCGCCGCCATGGCGCAGGCGAGGATAGACACGCACCGTCCCCGCCGGGGTTTCCGCGCTTTCCATCATGGCCAGCCGGGTGGCGAGCGGCGCGGAATAACTCTTCTCATGTTGTTCGCGCAGAGGGGCGGCGAGGGCATCCAGCACGGAAAACACCTCCACTCCGTAGCGGGTTTCAGCGGCGGCATCGCCTGCGGGCAGAGGCAGACGATAGTGCAGGGAATCGGCAAGTCCAAGGGCGAGGAAGGCAAGGAGCCAGACGCCGGTGGCGGTGGCGACATTCCGTTCGCCCAGTCGCCGCCATCCCAGACGCAAGGGCGCGCTGCGCAGGGAAACCAGCGCGAGCGCGGCAGCGGCAAGAACAATCAGCCAAAGCAAAAGGTCTGACCAGAGCAGCACGGGCTGGAGGTTCATCATGAAAGCCGGATGCGCGGGTCGACCAGGGTGTAGGAAAGATCGGTGAGGATCAGTCCGACGATGTAGAGCGCCGCGCCGATGAAGACCATTGCGCGCACCACGGCGAAATCCTGAGCCTGAATGGCGTCTATGGTGTAGCTCCCCAGACCGGGAATGCCGAAAAAGGATTCGGTGAGCAGCGCCCCCAGAAAGAGCAGCGGAATGATCGCCACGACGCCGGTGAGGATGGGAATCATGGCGTTTTTCAGGATGTGGCGAAAAAAGACGCGCGCCTCGGAAAGTCCCCGCGCCCGCGCCGTGCGGACGTAATCCCTGCCGGCCTCTTCGAGAAAGATCGCGCGATACCAGCGGGTGGATGCGCCCAGCCCGCCGATTACGCCGATGACGACGGGCAGGATGAGAAAACGCCAGGCGTCCATGCCGTCGCCAAACCCGGAAATGGGCGTCAGCCGCCAGAGTTTCGCCACCAGGTACTGGCCGCCGATGATGTAAAAGAGGCTGGAAACGGACATCATGGCGACACAGAGCGCAACTCCCCAGAAATCCAGCCGCGTTCCCCGAAAAAAGGTGAGGAAGAGCGCCAGGGTGATGGAGAGGCCAAGGCCCAGAAGAAAGGTGGGGAGCGCAATGGCCAGCGACGGCAGCGCGCGGGCGGCGATTTCGCGGCGAATGTCGCGCCCGTCTTCCGCCGCGCCAAAATCGCCGACGAACATCCGCGCCGATTTCTGGAAGAAAATGGTGTCGCTCACCCTGGTTGCCAGCGTGGGAGCGGCGCTGTTCCAGAAAAGAGGGCGATCGTAACCGCGCTCGGTTTTCCACAGGGCGATCGCTTCAGGCGTGACATGCTTGATGCCCAACTGCATCCGCGCCATGTCATCCGGGGTATTCACCACGAAAAAGAGCGCGAAGGTAACGAGGTTCACGCCGATCAGGATGGGAAAGGCATACAAAAGGCGGCGCAGAAGATAGGCGGTCATGGCGGCGAGGTGACGTCGGCAGAAGAATACGCGGGGCGGATTGAATTGTAGTTCGGAAATCCTCACGTTCGGCGGGCGCAGCCGCACGGCAGGGAGGATTGATAGTGCCTTGTTGCCATGCGGATGCGCGAACGGTTTTTATTCCACCGTCACCGGGATTTTCCCGATTCTTGCCTGCCATTCTTTCGGCCCCGTCTGGTGCACGCTCACGCCGGTGGCGTCGACCGCGACGGTGACCGGCATGTCTTCGACGGTGAATTCATAAATGGCTTCCATGCCCAGATCCGCGAAGGCGACGATCCTTGCTGCCTTGATCGCCTTGGAAACCAGATAGGCCGCGCCGCCAACCGCCATCAGGTAGGCGGATTGGTTGTCGCGGATGGCGTCAATGGCGGCGGCACCGCGTTCGGATTTGCCCACCATGGCGATGAGGCCGGTTTTTTCCAGCATCATGCGGGTGAATTTGTCCATGCGCGTCGCGGTGGTGGGGCCGGCGGGACCAACGACTTCGTCGCGTACCGGGTCAACCGGCCCGACGTAGTAAATCACCCGGTTTTTGAAATCGACGGGAAGAGCTTCTCCTTTTTCCAGCATGTCGGCGATACGCTTGTGCGCGGCGTCGCGCCCGGTCAGGAGTTTGCCGTTCAGGAGCAGGGTCTGCCCCGGCTTCCAGCTTGCGACTTCCGCCGGGGTGAGGGTATCCAGATTGACCCGCGTTGCCGCTTCGGCATTGGGTTGCCAGGTCACCTCCGGCCAGTCCGCCACACGCGGCGGCGTGAGTTTGGCGGCGCCCTTGCCGTCCAGATGGAAATGCACGTGCCGGGTTGCGGCGCAATTGGGGATCATGGCAACCGGCTTGGAAGCGGCGTGCGTGGGGTAATCCAGAATCTTCACATCCAGCAGGGTAGTGAGGCCGCCCAGACCTTGCGCGCCAATCCCCAGCGCGTTGATCTTTTCCAGCAGTTCCAGACGCAGGGCTTCGGTGGTGGAAAGCGTTGCGCCTGTTTTGGCTTTTTCACGCAGGGCATGGATGTCGACCGGCGCCATCAGGGATTCCTTGGCGAGCAGCATGGCCTTTTCCGGCGTGCCGCCGATGCCGATGCCGAGAATGCCGGGCGGACACCAGCCTGCCCCCATGTCTGGCACGGTTTTCAGCACCCAGTCGACGATGGAATCGGAAGGATTCAGCATCGCCATTTTGGATTTGTTTTCCGAACCGCCGCCCTTGGCGGCACAGATGACTTCCACCGTATCGCCGGGGACGATTTCGTAATGCACGATCGCGGGCGTATTGTCTTTCGTGTTCCGGCGCGCGCCTGCCGGATCGGCGAGGACGGAAGCGCGCAGCTTGTTGTCCGGGTTCAGGTAGGCGCGGCGCACGCCTTCATCGACCATTTCCTGCACGCTTACACTTGCGTCCCACTGAACCTTCATGCCCACTTTCAAGAACACCACGGCGATGCCGGTATCCTGACAGATCGGGCGTCGCCCTTCGGCGCAAAGGCGGGAGTTGGTGAGAATCTGTGCAATGGCGTCCCTGGCGGCGGGGGATTCCTCGTGCCGGTACGCTTCGGCCATGGCCTGCACGAAATCCTGGGGATGGTAGCAACTGATGAACTGGAAGGCGTCGGCGATGGACGCGATGAAATCGTCCTGACGAATGGTGGTCATGGGAAGTCTCCGTGTGTATTGTTGTGTTGTTGGTGTCGAGGGCGGATGAATCCGCTCTAATGATGGCTTTTGGCAAGTGCCGCGGCCTGGTGCATCAGCTTGTCGGTATAGGCCATTGCGATGGCCGAGACAATGAATACCAAGTGAATGATGACCTGTGCCTTGATCGTGTGCCAGGGCGTGTTGTTGGCGTTGATGAAGGTTTTCAGGAGATGAATGGAGGAAATGCTGATGATGGCGGTGGAAAGCTTGATCTTCAGCACGCCCGCGTTGACGTGTGAGAGCCACTCCGGCTGGTCGGGGTGCTGGTCGAGGTTGAGGCGGGAAACAAAGGTTTCATAGCCGCCAATGATGACCATGATGAGTAGGTTGGCGATCATCACCACGTCGATCAGGCCTAGGACGATCAACATCACGTCGGTTTCGGAGAGCGTTCCGGCGCGCGTAATGAGATACGCCAGTTCATGCCCGAACTGGTAAACATAAACCCCTTGGGCAAGGATAAGACCGAGATAGAGCGGCGCTTGCAGCCAGCGGCTCCAGAAGACGGTTTTTTCGATGAAGGATTCCACAGATGATTTCATGGGGAGCAGTCGGGGAGAAGGGAAAAAGGAAAACGAAAGTCTATCAGAATCAGGGGATGCCTGAAAAATGTCGCGTTTCGTTTCTTTCGATGAACTCCTCAACGCACATGCTTTTACTGCGCTGTGCCAATTTCTTGTTGTATCATCCCGCATCTACCCACTTTTCTGCTGCATTCCCATGCTCGCCAAACGCATCATTCCCTGTCTGGACGTGACCGCCGGGCGCGTGGTCAAGGGGACGCAATTTGTGGATCTGCGCGATGCGGGTGACCCGGTGGAAGTGGCGCGGCGTTACGACAAACAGGGCGCGGATGAAATCGCCTTTCTCGACATCACCGCCTCTTCCGATCAGCGCGACATCCTCCTTTCCGTCATCGAAGCCTGCGCCCGGCAGGTGTTCATTCCGCTCACCGTCGGCGGCGGCGTGAAGAAGGTGGAAGATGTGCGGCGGCTTCTGAACGCAGGGGCGGACAAGGTTTCCATCAACACCGCTGCCGTCAACCATCCCGATCTCGTCGCGGAAGCCTCAGCCAGAGTCGGTTCGCAGTGTATCGTCGTCGCCATCGACGCCAAACAGGCCGCGCCCGGTCACTGGCGGGTTTATACCCACGGCGGACGCAACGATACGGGACTCGACGCCGTGGCCTGGGCACGCAGGGTTGAAACACTGGGGGCGGGCGAAATCCTGCTCACCAGCATGGACAGAGACGGTGCGAAAAACGGTTTCGATCTCGCGCTTACCCGTGCTGTCGCGGATGCGGTCTCCATTCCGGTCATCGCGTCCGGCGGTGTCGGCACGCTTGCGCATCTGGCCGAAGGCGTGACCCAGGGCGGCGCGGATGCGGTGCTCGCGGCCTCCATTTTCCATTTCGGCGAACACACGGTGCGCGAAGCCAAGGAATACATGGCCGCGCGCGGCATCGAGGTAAGACTCTGATGGCGCACGATCTCGACCTGGCGCTGCCCTGGCTCGACGCGCTCAAATGGGACGACAATGGGCTTTTGCCCGCCATCGCGCAGGACGCAAAGAGTGGCAAGGTGCTGATGCTCGCCTGGATGAACCGTGCCGCGCTGGAAGCAACCGCAGCCACCGGCGAAGCCGTGTATTGGTCGCGCTCACGTCGGCGTTTGTGGAAAAAAGGCGAGGAATCCGGGCATTTCCAGCACGTCCAGGAAATCCGCGCCGATTGCGACGGCGACGCCCTCCTCCTTTTGGTCACGCAGACTGGCGGCATCGCCTGCCATACCGGGCACGCCTCCTGCTTTTTCTACCGCCAGACGGAAAGCGGCTGGCAAGCCGCCGACCCGGTTCTGAAAGACCCGGAAACCATTTACGCATGACTTCCACAACCTCCGACAACGCCATTTTCGACCGCCTCGCGGCAACCTTTGCCGCGCGCAAAAACGCCGATCCCAAGACTTCCTATACCGCCAGACTCTTCGCCAGGGCGCCGGACGCCATCCTGAAGAAAATCGGCGAGGAAGCCGCCGAACTCATCCTGGCCAGCAAGGACGGCAAACGCGAGGATATCGTCTACGAGGCAGCGGATGTGCTGTTCCACACCCTGATGCTGCTTTCCTTTCATGGCCTTTCCATGCGCGAGGTTGCTGCGGAACTGGCACGCCGCGAGGGCATCTCCGGCATCGCGGAAAAAGCGGCGCGTCCGCAAGATTGATCCCACCTGGAGCTTTTCATGAGCGATTGCCTGTTCTGCAAAATCGTCAAGGGCGACATCCCCTCGCAAAAGGTCTACGAGGATGAACTCGTCTATGCCTTTCACGACATCCACCCGCTGTGCCTCACGCATGTGCTGGTGATCCCGAAAAAACACATTGCTTCGCTTGCCGCCGTGACGCCGGAAGACGAGCCTGTATTGGGACGGCTCCTCTCTGTGGCGCAGAAACTCGCGGCGGAAAACGGCAGCACGGACGGTTTCCGCGCCATCATCAATACGGGCAGAATCGGCGGTCAGGAAGTGCCGCACCTGCATATGCACATTCTGGGCGGCGCCGAACCCGTTGGCCGCATGGTCGAAGCAACATCAAAAAACTGATTTTCTGCAAGGAGAAAGCACATGGGTTCGTTCAGCATCTGGCACTGGATTATCGTGCTCGTGATCGTCGTACTGGTCTTTGGCACAAAAAAACTGCGCAACATCGGCGAGGACCTTGGCAGCGCGGTCAAGGGGTTCAAGGACGGCATGAAGGAAGGAGACAACAAGCCGGAACGCCTGCCGGAAGGGGAAGGCGACAGCGGGCAAACCATCGAAGCGAGCGCCGAAAGAACCAGAGACAAGGTGTAAACGCCGGTGTTCGACGTTGGTTTTTCCGAACTGCTGGTCATTGCGCTGGTTGCGCTGATCGTATTGGGGCCTGAACGCCTGCCCCGCGTGGCGCGCGCGGCGGGTTTGCTTCTGGGACGCGCCCAGCGTTATGTAAATACCGTCAAGGCAGAAATCAGCAGTGAAATGCAACTGGATGACCTGAAAAAGCTGCGCAGCGACGTAGAGGATTCTGCACGCGAATTCTCCACGTCGCTGCGTCAGGAGTGGAAAAGTATCCAGGAGGAAACCGCCTCCGTTCTCGACGATGCCGCCCGCGGCTTCCGGGATGAAGAAAAAACCGACGCCGCGCCGCTGGCGGAAGCGCCCCCTGCCCTGCCCCCGCTCAGTGATATTCCGGCGGAAGCCTCCCGCGCCACCTCTCACGCCTTTGACCAGACGAGGCCAGTCGCATGACCCTCCCGCGCCTGCCCGCCCCGGAAGCGGAAGAAGTTCCCTTTGTTTCGCATCTGGTGGAATTGCGCACCCGGCTGATCCGCGCGGTCGCGGCAGTGCTCGTGGTCGCGTTTTGTCTCATCCCCTTCGCTTCTGAACTCTACACGCTGCTCGCGCAACCGCTGCGCGAGGCGCTGCCCAAAACCCTGGGCGGCAACATGATTGCGACGGACGTCATCAGCGGTTTTCTCATTCCTCTGAAGGTCGCCCTGATGACGGCCTTCCTGATGACCCTGCCCTATGTGCTCTATCAGCTCTGGTCTTTTGTCGCCCCCGGACTTTACGCGCACGAAAAACGGCTGGCGCTGCCGCTGCTCGTGCTGAGCGTGCTGCTCTTTTTTATCGGCATGGCCTTTGCCTATTTTCTGGTTTTCCCCACGGTGTTTCACTTCATGGCCAGGGTGATGCCGGAAGGCGTGACCTGGATGACGGACATGGAAAAATACGTTTCCTTCGCCGTCAATACCTTCCTCGCTTTTGGCGCGGCCTTCGAGGTGCCGGTCGTGGTGATTCTGCTTGCCCGCACAGGCATCGTCAGCCTGCGACGTCTGAGAGAAATCCGGCGCTATTTCATCGTTGCCGCCTTCGTCATCGCCGCCATCCTGACACCGCCGGACATCCTCTCGCAATTCATGCTCGCCGTGCCCATGTGCCTGCTCTACGAACTGGGCATCTTCATGGCGCGCTTTCTGGGGACGACAGAAACAGCGGAAGAAAAAGCGTCCTGACGCTCAAACGTTGTTCATATTGCCGGTATTGGGCGGAATTTCCGGTTCAAAGAGGACGAGCGCAAACATGTTGGCGGGAAGCGTTCAATTGCCTTTGAACGCCTTGTGGCAACTGCGGCAGCTTGCCTGCACCGCCTCATAGGCAGGGCGTACCGTTTGTTCGTCGCGGCGTTCCGCTGCCTGCCGCAAGGCGCTGACCGCGGCCAGAAAGGTGTCTCGTTCGCGGGCAAAGCCTGACGCATCCGACCAGACGGTTTCCCGCGAGCGGCTGGGGGGATAGTGGGTATCCGCGCCAAAATAGCCCCAGGGCGCGTCCTTGGCAGCCTCCAGCGCGCGGGCGTTGTTCAGGAAACTTTCCGCTGCGTAGCGTTTTTCCCGCAGTGCGATGCCCATGGGTTCAAAGGTGTTGAGTATGGTTTTGAAAGCCTGTTGCCGGTGCGCAACCGGCGTGCCGGGGCGGGTGTCTTCGACTTTGCCGCAGGCGCTGAGAAGTGCAAGGACGCAAAGGGAGAGGAGGGCAGGGCGCATGGATGGGGTATTTCCTTTCTGGATGTTATGGGCGCGGAAGAGGGGTGCTCAAACACGTGCGTGTAAAATTGCGGCGTCCGTGGCGGATGACCCAGCGGGCGGCGGCGGAAAGCGTTGGGGCGGTTTCCCATTCGCTGACCAGGGCCTCTGCCAGCGCGGGCGCTTCCTTGTAGAGATCGTTCAGGTTGTTGCCGACACTTTTTTGTACAAAGCGGGAAGTATCCTCCTTGAGGGTGCTCAGGATGACGCGCACGGCATTGAAGCGCTCCAGCGCGAGCGTGAGTTTTTTCGCCCAGGGCAGGCGGATGCGCAGTCCTTCGGAAGCAAGCCGACGCACATGCACGCTGGGATCATGGCTCCATTCGGTCATGATCGCCAGCATGGCGTCGGGGCGCGTGACGAGCAGGGGGCGCACGGCAAACTCGCCGGTGTGACGGCAGGTGAGGTCACGGATGAAGGCCACAGCGGTGGAAAAATCCTCATTGCCGTGGTGTTCCGCGTACCGGGCAATCGGCCAGAGCCAGCCGCCGATGGAAAACATGCCGGTCTCGCCGGGAAGTTCCGCGCCCCAGATCTGGCGAAAGGCTGCGGTTTTGGCGGCGAAATTGCCGGGCAGATGCGCGTTGAGCGCGGCGGCAAGCGTATCCATGCGAGCGAGAAAGGGAAGCGCCGCGAGTTTTCCGTGCAGGGCTGTCCGAAAATCCGTCGCGGCAAAGTCCGGCGTGACGGCGGCAAGTTTTTCGGCCAGACTGTCGACATAGGCGTCGTCAAACGCATCGCAAAGGCGTTCCGCCATCCTGGTTTACCGGATGGGGTAGGCCAGCGGCAGCAGTACCCAGAGGCGGCCTGGCTGCTTCATGCGTCCGGCCTTTTCGCCTGCCGCTTTACCGAAGCCCCAGAAGAAATCGGCGCGCACGCCGCCCCGAATGGCGCCGCCGGTATCCTGCGCCAGAACGAGACGGTTGAGCGTTTGTCCGGTGGGGCTGGAAAGCCAGACTGGAGCGCCCAGAGGGATCGCGCGCGGATCGACAGCGATGCTGCGTTCCGGGGTCAGCGGCACGCCCAGCGCGCCGATGGGGCCGGTTTCCGGCGCGCTGTCGGGCAGCAGGCGGAAAAAGACGTAGCTGGGATTTTCGTTGAGCAGCGCGGAAATTTTTTCGGGATGCGCACGTCCCCAAGCCTGTATGCCCTGCATGGAAGTGGCGGAAAGGGCGAGTTCGCCGCGTTCGGCGAGCAGCCTTCCGATGGAACGGTAGGGATGACCGTTCTGGTCGGCGTAACCGATACGCACCTGTCGCCCATCGGGCAGTTTTATCCGTCCGGAACCCTGAATTTGCAGGAAGAAAAATTCCACCGGGTCGGCAACCCAGAGCAGCGGCGTTTCCGGCCATTGATCGGCAGCGAGTTTCTGGTTGATTTCCGCGCGGCTGAAATAGGGCAGTACCTTGCCGCCAACCACGCGCCCGCGCAGGCGGCGGTGTTGCAGGTCGGCATGGAGGCTGCCGAGTTCGACGGCAAGGAGATCGGCAGGGGGCGGCAATACCGGCACGGCGTTGCGCGTATCGCGCACGAGACTGCCGCGAATGAGCGGCTCGTAATACCCGGTCATGAGACCTTCGCGCGTGCCGTCGCCTTCCACGACGGCGTAAGGGCGAAAGTTTCGCTCGAAAAAGGCGCGTATCTCCGCTTCGTCGTCAGCGGAAATCCGGGGCGCGGCGCTGCATGCCGTTTGCCATTCCGCCTTGCCATGCAAGCCGGTACAGGAGGCAAGAAAAGCGTTCCAGGCTTCCGTGAGGCGATCCGCCTGCCAGCCTGGCAAGTCCGCCCAGTCTGCGCTTTCCAGACGGGGGGGCGCGGCAGCGGGCTGGGGGATTTCGGCACACGGTGATGGCGGCAATTCCGGCTGTACCGGCGGCTGGACGGAAGTGGCGCAGCCTGCGACAAGGAGCGCGAGCAGGGCGGCAAGCGTGGTAAAAAAGCGGGCGCGTTGAGGCATGACGGGAGGGAAGGCAATTGGCGTGCGCGAGAGTATACCCGCAGGGCAGGGGATGCACGTTACAACTACGTCCTCCGGCAATTGGCATGCGACCAGAAAAAGCGGACAATCTGAAAATTATTCATTCAGGTGGACAGATTCAAAAACTCGTAACGGAAGGGTGCAATCCAAAGTGGCGGTTGAAGGTGGTTCGTCTCCCATTACGAAATTCCCGCCACTTTGAATTGCACCCTGCGATCAAGCGAGCCTTGACAAATATACTATGACCAGAATTGATGCCATCTGTTCCAGGGCGGGTATCGCGCCGCGCATCAAGATGTGCGGTTTTACACGCGCTGAGGATGTGGATGCTGCCGTGGCGGTTGGGGCAGACGCGCTGGGGTTTGTCTTCTACCCGCAAAGCCCACGCCATGTGACAACGGAAGTCGCGGCGCGGCTCGTGCGCCGCCTGCCGCCTTTCGTACTTGCAGTTGGGCTTTTTGTGAATGCAAAGGAGCGGGAAATCGAGGCGGTACTGGCGTCTGTTCCCCTGAATCTGCTGCAATTTCATGGCGATGAAACGCCGGAGGATTGTGCCCGTTGGCAGTGTCCCTGGATACGTGCGGCACGGGTGCGACCGGGACTGGACCTCATCCGCTACGCCGAAGCCTTTTCAGGCGCGCGCGCGCTGCTGTTGGATTCCTTTTCCAAAACAGCGTATGGCGGTTCAGGAAAATCTTTTGACTGGGCGCTGATTCCCCCGGCCTTGCCCTTGCCGATCATTCTTTCCGGCGGTCTTGACGCCGAAAACGTAGGGGAGGCAATTCAGCGTGTGCGTCCCGCTGCCGTGGATGTTTCCAGCGGTGTGGAAGCGAAGGGAATCAAGGATGCTGCACGCATGGTGGCCTTTGTGCGGGCAGTGCGGGCGGTATAGCGCGGTTTCTTCAGATATTGTGACCAAGGTTGGTTCGTCATTGCAAGGCACGGTGTGGCGTGCCTGCCTTGCATGATTGCCTTGGCGCACCACGCCTCGCTTGTGACAAATGTAATGTTGCCATTATTGGTGGGAACAGGGAAAAACCACCTGTGCCGGCTCGGAACTGTCTGGTGAGATGCAACTGGCGGTGGATGGCAAGATCAATCGTCGCTGGCGGCAAGGGGAAATTGGCCTTGCACAGGGTACTGGGCTTATGGCCCGAATGACCGGAATCCCATCCTTTTCGGCGCTGCGGAACCAAGGGGGGCAACATGGTGTGATTGCCCTGGGATTTTTCCCTTGTTCCAATATGGAGCACAGTTTCCGGGACTATAATCATGTTTTCTGTCTTTTCTGGGGAAGCCAGCATGAGCAATCAAAACGATGCATCCAAATCAGTCCTTTATGCCTCGATCGTGTTTGCGGTTTTGGTGATATTGGCCGTGCTTGTTGCGTTGTTCAGGAGCTATACGGCGGCGGCAGTGGCGGACGATCCGAGTGCCGAGGAGCGGATTCGTCCGGTCGGCGTGTTCATCAAATCGGATGTCAAGGCCCCTGAAGCTGTGATTCCTGCCGCCAGCGTGGAGGAGACTGCAGACACAGCAGTACTGCCGAAAGATCCTGCCTCTATCTATGCTTCTGCTTGCCATATCTGTCATGATACCGGCGTTGCCGGCGCGCCGAAAAAAGGCGACAAGGCCGCTTGGGCGCCACGTATTGCCGCAGGGATGGATGCGCTCTACCAATCGGCTCTGAACGGCAAGAACGCGATGCCGCCACGTGGCAATACGCCCTCCGGGGTTTCGAATGATGAATTGAAGGCAACCGTGGATTATCTGGTGGAGCTTTCCAGTTAGTTCCACGCGGTTGGCAAGGGGTTGAGGCAAACAGGCGCAAAAGCGGTCTCATGCGGATGAGGCCGTTTTGATACAAACTCACAGTGTTTCTGTGAAATTGGTTGCGCTTTGTCATGTATGCTAGGATACTTGAAAAGTCCTTTCATCTGGGGGGGTCTCATGTCGGATGGACAACGCAAAAATTTTCGGGAAATGTGTTTTTCCTTCCTGCGCAAACCGTGGTCTCTGGCGACACTGGCGAGCATGGGGGGGTTATTGGGCTGGCCCGCCCTGGCCGAGCGTTTCGCGCTGGAACCTGTGTCTCCCTATCGTCTGATTCGTCCCGACGAGCCGATTCTGCCTATCCTGAAAAACAAGAGTCTGGACTCGCGCAAGGTGGCGCTGGGGCAGGCGTTGTTTCACGATGTGCGTCTGTCGCATGACAGCACGATCAGTTGCGCCTTTTGTCATGACCTGAAACGCGGCGGGGTGGATCGCCTGCCGCGTTCCTTTGGCGTGGGGGGGCAGGAAGGCTCGATCAATTCCCCGACAGTCTATAACGCCTCGCTCAATTTTCGTCAGTTCTGGGATGGCCGCGCCGCCACGCTGGAAGAGCAGGCCGCGGGGCCTGTGCATAATCCGGTGGAAATGGCCTCTTCCTGGGAAGAGGTCATGCCGCGCCTGAAGAACGATGTCAAACTTGCCAGTCAATTTGAAGCAATTTACAACGAAGGGCCCGCGCCTTTCGCCATACAGGATGCCATTGCCGAATTCGAGCGTTCGCTGGTAACGCCTTCGCGCATGGATCGCTGGCTGTTGGGTGAGGACGATGCCCTCAACACCCAGGAACTGAAGGGCTACACCCTGTTCAAGCAGTATGGCTGTGTGGCCTGCCACCAGGGCGCGAACGTGGGGGGCAACATGTATCAGAAGTTCGGGATCATGCGCGATTACTTCGAAAACCGGGACAAACGCTCCGGTGCGGACATGGGACGTTTCAACGTCACCGGACGCGAGGAGGACAGGCATGTTTTCAAGGTGCCCACCCTGCGCAATATCACGCTGACCGGCCCCTATTTTCACGATGCTTCCGCCAAATCGCTGCATGAAGCGGTCTCCCAGATGGGGTATTACCAACTGGGCGTGGAACTGCCGAATGAGGATGTGCAGTCCATCGTGATTTTTCTCTATGCGCTGACCGGGGATGAACTGCAATGAAAACCGCCCTTTCTTCTTCTCGCCGCTGGCTGGGTGCCGCGCTGCTCGTGCTGCTGGGCGCGGCGCTGGTGGTGCTTTATGTGCTCAGCAGCCGCATCGGCGATGGCGATCGCATCCAGGTGGAACTGAATTTGCGCCGCATCATCACCCTGGATACGGATATCAATCTGGATGTCCTGCGTCTGCGTAACCGGCAGTTGCGTCATTACGACACGCTGGCGGAAAACATGCGGCAAATCGAGGCGACGCAGGCCGATTTGCAGGATGCCTTTGTCAAGGTGGGTTTGCCTTATGCGCTCAAGCGGGCACAGGATGAATGGCAAATCAAGTCGGTGAATCTGGAGGACTTCAAGCGCCAGAATTCGGTGCTGGTGAATTCGCAATATCACTTCATCAACCTGACCGGGCAAATCAGCCAGGAATTGCAGAAGCGTCAGACCAATTTTCCGCGGTTTGACGCGATTTCCCGCGAAGTGCTGGTCTTTATCAACGAGCAGCAGATGCAAAGCTCCGAAACCTTGCTGGCGAGCCTGCAAAAGCAGGAGGCGGAGACAGCGGGTTGGCCTGCCGAGCTGATGGTGTCGAAACGTCTTCTGTCCGCGCACGGACAGCAGATTGTGAATAACCATCCGGCGGTACGGGTGCTGATGCGTCGCATTTCCAACAGCGAGTTTCCCATTCTCCTGGAGAACGCCTATCAGGAATATCTGGAAGCCTACAACTACAAGCTGACGCAGGCGGAAAACTATCGCCAGGTGATGGCGCTCTTTGCCTTCCTGATGATCGTCGTCATTGCGCTGGGGATACGGCGGCTGCGCCAGGCCGCTGCGGATCTGGCGCGCAACCACGCGCTCCTGAACAACATTACCGACCATCTTGGGGAAGGGATTTTGAGCTTCGGTCCCAAGGGTATCCTCAATTTCACCAATCAACGCGCGGCCATATTGCTGGGACAGGATGGCGAAGCCCTGCTGGGGCAAACGGCGCAGTCCCTGTTTCCCGATGGAAAATCTGTTTTCCTCACGGCGTTGACGGATCAGCGTTCCTTTGAGGGGGAAGGCTGGCTGAAACGCGGCGAGACGACTTTTCCCGCGTTTTTCCTGGGAGGCCCCCTGCAAACCTCAAAGGAAAACGGCAAGGAGGGCAGCAGCAACGGCTATGTCACCTCTTTCCGCGACATTACCGCCCAGCGTGAGGCCAGCGCCCGCCTGCGGCTTGCCTCGCGGGTGTTCGACAATCTTTCCGAGGCGATGTCCGTCACCGACAAGAAAGGCGTCATCGAATCGGTCAACGCGGCGTTTACCACCATTACCGGTTACACCGAACTGGAAGCGCGAGGCTATACGCCGGGGCAACTGCTGGGGTCGGGGCAGCATGACAAGGCGTTTTATCAGGATATGTGGGAGACACTGCTGCGCGAAGGCAAGTGGCAGGGCGAAATTACCAACCGCAAAAAAAATGGCGAAACTTACGATGCCTGGCTTTCCATCACCAGCCTTACCGACGAAAACGGCGATCTGTTGCATTACATTGCGCTTTTCTCCGATATTTCCGAGCGCAAGCGCATCGAGGCGCGCATTCACCATCTCGCCTACCATGATCCGCTGACCAAACTCGCCAACCGGCTGCAATTCATCGAGCGGCTGGAAAAGCACATGCACGAGTCGCGCCGCAGCAGCAGGCCGCTCACCATCATGCAACTGGATCTGGATCGCTTCAAATATATCAACGACAGCCTTTCCCATGCGGCGGGCGATGTGCTTCTGAAATCGGTGGCACAGCGTCTCCTGCGCATGTTGCATGAAGGCGACATTCTGGCGCGGGTTGGCGGGGACGAGTTTTCCCTGCTGCTGCCGGATATCCGTTCGCAGCCGGATGCGGAGGCACTGGCCAAGGCGCTGCTGCATGAGTTCGACATTCCCTTCAATCTGCATGGGCGCGAAGTGTTTGTTTCCGCCAGCATTGGCATTGCGCTCTATCCTGTGGACGGAGAGGATGCGGAAACCCTCCTGAAAAATGTCGATACGGCGCTCTACAAGGCCAAGGATTCCGGGCGTTCCACCTGGCGCTGCTTCCAGGAGAGCGACAACGACAATTCCCTGGATCGGCTGGAACTGGAAACCGATTTGCGCCATTCGGTCGCGCAGAACGAGTTGCGTCTCTACTATCAGCCGCAGATTGACGCCAGGACAGGTGTGGTTTACGGGGTAGAGGCGCTGGCGCGCTGGCAGCATCCCATACGTGGCCTGTTGCCGCCCAATGTCTTCATCCCGTTGGCGGAAGCGAGCGGCTACATCGATACCCTGGGAAGCTGGTGCCTGCGCACGGCTTGCCGGCAGTTGGTTGCCTGGCATCAGGAAGGGCTGGACATTCACCGCATGGCCGTCAATGTTTCCTCCCGCCAGTTGAGCAGTCCGGTGTTTGTGGAAATGGTGCTGAACACGGTGGAAGAAACCGGCATTCCGCCGGAATGTCTGGAACTGGAACTGACGGAATCCTCGCTGGTCAGCAATCCAGACCGGGTGTTCGGCATTTTCACCCAGTTGCGCAATCATGGTATTCGCATTGCCATCGACGATTTCGGCACGGGCTATTCTTCACTCTCTTACCTCTCGCGCTATCCGGTGGATGTGGTCAAGGTCGACCAGAGTTTTGTCTGCAACATGGGGCATGAAACGAAAAACCGCTCGGTGACACAGGCCATCGTCCTCATGGCGCACGCAATGGGCATGGAAACCGTCGCCGAAGGGGTGGAAACAGAGGAACAAAGCCTGCGCCTCAAGGAGTTTGGCTGCGATTTGCTGCAAGGCTATCTCTATTCCCGCCCCGTTGCTCCGGAACAGATTCTGGATCTGCCCTACACAGAAAAACGCAAGATGCCGGCTGCGTGAGATAAAAAGCGGGTGTATGAGATCAGATCACGCAGCGGACGGTAATCTGTAGCGCCGCAATGACAAGGTGAAGGAAACGGTCGCGCGTCTGCGTCCCTCGCTTGTGACAGGGAGCGGAAAACCAATGGACAAAACCTATCGAGACGTGCGCGAAGCGCGCATCCGTACTGGCATATAATCCGCACCTTGTCTTTCTTGTCCCCCATTGGAGAACCCCATGAATATCGAGCAGGCGCGCGAGAACATGATCGCGCAGCAATTTCGTCCCTGTGAAGTGCTGGACGAAGCGACGCTGGCCGCCTTTCGCCACGTGCGGCGGGAAGCCTTCGTGCCCCCCGCCTGCAAGGATCTGGCTTTTGCGGATACGGCCCTGCCGCTGGGGCAGGGACAAACGATGCTGGAACCCAGGCTGGAAGCCCGCCTCTTGCAGGAACTGGCCTTGAAGCCGACGGAGCGCGTGCTGGAAGTCGGCACGGGCAGCGGTTTCATGGCGGCGCTTCTGGCCAGTCAGGCCGGCGCGGTGGTGTCACTGGAAATCGTGCCGGAACTGGCCGGGCTGGCGCGGCGCAATCTGGAAGCCGCCGGTATTACCAATGTGCGGGTGGAAATTGCCAACGGCGCCGAAGGCTGGAAGGGCGAGGGAGAAGGATTGTGGGATGCCATCCTGATCTCCGGCGCAGTGCCCGCCGTACCGGAAAAGTTGCTGAAACAGTTGCGCCCCGGTGGCCGCCTTGCGGCCATCGTGGGCAGTGCCCCGATTTTTGCGGCAGTGCTTGTCGTTGCAACGGAAAACGGCTTCAAAACGACGAAACTGCTGGAAACCGGAGCGTCGCCGCTCGCGCACTTCGATACGCCCGCGTTCCGTTTCTGAGACGCCGCGCTACGATCCCCGAATCACGCCATGTCAGGGTTTATCCGTCTCCTCGTTGTGCTTTGCCTCACGGGCGCAGCCGCGCGCGGCATGTCCATGGATTTGTTGCAGGTCTGGCAACAGGCGAAAGCCAATGACGCGCGTATCGCCACTGCCCGCGCCGAGCTGGCGGCGGGACGCGAACAAGCGCCGCAAGCCTTGTCCGGTCTGTTGCCGACCGTGACGCTCACCGGCGAAACACTCTGGAACGATACGGAAAGCAGCACGGGCGGCGTGCACACGGCGCGTCGCTACAACACCCACGCTCATACGCTGGCGCTCACGCAGCCGGTGTTCCGCTGGCAGAACTGGCTGGCCTGGGATCAAGGCAGGCAGGCGGCGGCAATGGCGGAAGTGCGCTTTGCGGCGGCGGAACAGGAATTGATCCTGCGCGTGGCGGAAGCCTATTTCGATGCTCTCAACGCCGAGGCCACGCTGGAAGCCGCGCGCGCCCAGAAGAGCGCCATTGGCGAGCAACTGGAACAGGCGCGGCGCTCCTTTGAGGTGGGCGCGACGACCATCGTCGATTCCTACGAGGCGCAATCCCGCTACGATCTGGCCGAAGCGCAGGTCATCGCCGGTGAAAATGAACTGGAAGTCAAGCACGAGGCGCTGCGTCTTCTCATTGGCGAACTGCCCGCAAGTCTTGCCCGGCTGGAGACGACGGCGCGGCTGGAGACGCCACAACCGGCAAAGCCGGAAGCCTGGGTGACACAGGCGCGGGAACAGAATCTTGCCGTGCAGGTGCAGGCGCGACAGGCGGAAATTGCCGCGCTGGAAGTGGACAAGACTCGCGCCGAACACTATCCCACCCTGGATTTCGTGGCGCGCGGTGGTCAACGCCGCAGCGTGCCGAACGCCGCGGACGCGCGTCCGCGCAACGAAGAACTGGAAGTCGGCCTGCAATTGACCGTGCCGCTGTTTCAGGGCGGCCATGTCGCCTCGAAAACCCGCGAGGCTCGGGCGCGGGCGGAAGCAGCAACCGCCACGCTGGAAACCCTGCGCCGCGAAGCGGCGCTGCTCGCGCGGCAAAGTTATCTGGGTGTGGTCAATGGTCTCGCGCAAATCCGGGCGCTGGAAGCCGCGCTCACTTCCTCGCTCGCCGCGCTGGAATCGAACAAGCTGGGCTACGAGGTGGGCGTGCGCATCAATATCGACGTGCTGAATGCCGAACAACAGGTGTTCTACACCCGCCGCGACCTCGCCCGCGCCTGGCACGACAGTCTGCTCGCGCGTCTGAAACTGCGCTACGCCGTCGGCACGCTGGACGAGGCCGAAGTGCGCGCGGTCAATGCCCTCCTGCGCCATTGAGCGCCACCGCAAAGGAAGTCGCGTGACGGCAACCCTCCTGATGCTCACCACCCTGCCGGATGGCGAAAGCGCCGATCGGCTGGCGACGGCGCTGGTGGAAAATCATCTGGCGGCCTGTGTCAGCGCCCTTCCGGTCTGCCGTTCCACCTTTCGCTGGCAGGGGCGGGTGGAAACGGCAAACGAAACCCTGCTGCTCATCAAGACGCGAACCGAACACTACGCGGCAGCGGAGGCGCTGATCCGCAGCCAGCATCCTTACGAACTCCCGGAAATCATCGCCCTGCCCATAGAACGAGGCTTGCCCGCCTATCTGGAATGGATCGCGCACGAAACGGAACCGCCATGCCTGAGTTGTTGAAAAAAGACGATTTATCCACGCCAATTTCTTCCCTTCGCGATGACGAAACAGGCGGCTGTTTGTCCTTGCTCCGCCGTTGGCTTGTCCTGTGGCTGCTGCTCTTTGTTCCCGCCGCCAGCGCCCAGGAATTTCTTGCTCCGGACATTGCTTTTCAGGCCGAAGTCAGGGCGCTGGATCGGGAAACGCTGGAAGTGCGTTTTACCATTGCGGCGGATTATTACCTCTACAAGGACAAATTCCGGTTCGCGCTGGAAGATGCCGCGCCCGTCACGCTGGGAACGCCGCTTCTGCCCAGAGGCAAGGTCAAGGAGGACGCCACGTTCGGCAAGGTGGAAGTGTTCTACAAGGAGGCGGTGATTCGTCTGCCGCTGATCCGCCGCGCTTCCGGGACGCTGGAATTCCCCCTGCGCGTCACGTCACAGGGCTGCGCCGACGCGGGGCTGTGCTATCCGCCGCAAACGCAGACGCTGGCGGTGACGCTGCCGGAAGCCGGGGCGGCGTTTGTGCCCGCAGAGGAAGGCAATGACGCCAGCGGCGCGATCGCGGCACGTCTGGAAAATGCCGGGTTCTGGGTCAATCTCGCCTTTTTTTTCGTGGCGGGATTGCTGCTTGCGTTTACGCCTTGCGTGTTGCCGATGATTCCGATTCTCTCCGGCATCCTCGCGGGGCAGGGCAGTGTGGCGACAGGCGCCGAGGCGCGGCGGCGCGGACTTTGGCTCTCGTTGCTCTATGTATTCGGCATGGCGCTTGCCTACGCGCTTGCGGGCGTCGCGGCGGGGCTGACCGGCTCGCTCCTTTCCGCTGCCCTGCAAACTCCCTGGGTGCTGGGCGCGTTCGCGGCGGTATTCGTGCTGCTTGCCTTTGCCATGTTCGGCTTTTACGACCTGCAATTGCCGGTGTCCTGGCAAAACCTGCTGTCGGTGGAATCCGGGCGGCTGGATCGTCGCCTTTCCGCGCGTGGTTTTATACGCGCTCTGGCGGTATTTGGCATGGGTGTGCTTTCGGCCTTGATCGTGGGGCCTTGCGTGGCTGCGCCGCTGGCGGGCGCCTTGCTCTACATCGGTCAAACCGGCGACGCGCTTCTGGGAGGCGCGGCGCTGTTCGTCATGGGGCTGGGTATGGGCGTGCCGCTGATCGTGGTGGGTCTCTTTTCCGCGAGCGTTCTGCCGCAGCGCGGCGCCTGGATGGAACGGGTAAAAAAAGCTTTTGGCGTCCTGTTGCTGGCGACCGCGCTTTGGCTCGTTGCGCCCGTGCTGCCGGCGGCGCTGACGATGTTCGGCTGGGCGGCGCTTGCCATCGTGGCGGCAATCTACCTGCGCGCGCTGGACCCCTTGCCGCCGCGCGCGGGCGGCTGGGCGCGCTTCTGGAAGGGCGTGGGAATTCTGCTGCTGCTCGCGGGCGCGGCTCTGTTCATCGGTCTTCTGGGCGGCAGCCGTGATCCCCTGCAACCCTTACGTGTTTTCCAGGCTGGCGCGGACGGCAACGTGACGGAATCTACAGCCCTGCCTTTTGAGCGCGTGGCAAGTATCGCGGAACTGGATACCCGGCTGACTATCCTGCGCGAGACAGAGCAAAAACCGGCGCTGCTGGATTTTTACGCGGACTGGTGCGTAGCCTGCAAGGAGATGGAACGCTTCACCTTCGCCCACCCCGCCGTGCGGGAAAAGCTCTCCGGCTTCGTTCGCCTGCAAGCGGATGTGACCGCCAACAGCACCGAGGATCGCGCCCTGCTGCGGCGCTTCAACCTTTTCGGGCCGCCCGGCATTCTTTTCTTCGATGCGCAAGGCCGCGAAATCCCCGGCCTGCGCGTGGTTGGCTTTCAGGATGCGGAAACGTTTCTGCGCATATTGGCGCAGGCAACACGGAGGAATTCGTATGATGAATGAAACAACAACAGCAGATATCGCGCGCAAGATCGAACAAACCCGGAAAATGGAAGCGGACTATCGTGATGATATTCTCGCGTATATTTTTTCTTTCCAGCGGATTGTCCTGCGTGGCGCGGGGGGATTTGGCATGGCCTTTGCGGCATTTGTCTGCAAACATGGCGACACGCATAAATTCCGCTTTTGGGATGCGCGCTCTGAATCAATCCAGGAGATTCATGGTATTCCTGTCGAGCAACCCTATCGGGAAAATCTCGACAAGGATACAACATTGATCATCAATTGCGTGATGAATCCCGCTTTCACCAGGGAAATCGGGCGGGAAATCGCGTCTGCCGGATTTGTTTGCGTCTTGCCCGGTCAGGCGCTTCTTGAGATTTTTCTGTGCCCGCAGAATGAAAGCGAATTTTTCAGCGGGGCGCATTGCGCGGGAAATAAACTGTGCGATTTGAATATTTGCCAAAGACTTCCTTGTCTGGTACTGAAGAACGGATGGATGCACGGGGAATTCAATATGAAGAACCCCGGCATTCCGACGCAAAAAAATACCG
>JAISWQ010000176.1 GCA_031271025.1 Zoogloeaceae bacterium
GACAAAAAAACCGCTACTAAACTGAAACAACACGCTTTTTCAGAAAGGAGAGCCGTTTCCCCTTTTTAGCAGCGCGCAGCAAGTAACTGATTTTTTGAAACATTTTTACATCGCTCAGAAAAGGGTCTAAAACCATGGAACTGTGGCAGATGCGCTCAAACCGTAGCTGTTGAAGGAACCAGTCCGTGGCTGAGACACAGACAGATCATGTTTGATGAAAAGGCGAAAAGGCTGGTTCGTACTCTGACTTTTCAAGCTCACAAAAGGAAGTCCACATTTCTGGACGCGGTCGACTTGTTTGCTTGCGGCCTCTTCGCTGACGTTGCGCTCTTTGACGAGACGCTGAATCGCCGCCCTGCGAGCATCTTCCCGACTATGATATTCTGGATGGCGGCGCATCTGCCTGCGCAAGAGACGGTCAGGGGGGCTTTTTGGGATCACCCGGGATACTTGGCAATATTGCACTTGTTTTGGAATAGGTGATATATTGCCGATTTGCAAATAATCTCGCAAATCATTCAGTCTAATATATTGCATGACTACCTGCAAGCGGTTGGCGTCTGCATGCAAGCGTAGCCGGGCGCCTACGGTCAGCTTCTGCTTGTCCGTTTCCGGCTCCAATTGAACGACATCTGGAAAACTGACGCCGATATCCGTGCTGTTCAAATTCACCAAAGCCAGATGCAGCCGGGTAAAAAGAATGCTCATCAACTGTGGCACCGAAAATTCCGGATCGGAACGGATGCGAAAATCGATATAGTGATCCATGTTCAATTGGCCTCCCCGAAGACGCCACCACGAATCAGCACCGCGATCACGTAGTTTTGGTCATCGACACTGGGCGGCTGGTCACGCAGCACCCAATTGTCGAGCAGACTGTAGAAATCCTTTTTACCATTGCCTAGTGCGCGATATGCCTTGCCCTGTACGGTCACGGAGCCGTAGGGTTCAATCGGGATCGGGCCGAGTTCTGCGGCGGAGATGCCTTCGCTTTCCGGATACCAGGTGTCGATGGTGCGAATGGCATTGCCGATTTTTTGTGAATGGACGGCGGCAATGTTCTTGACCGCATAAAGCGTTTTGCTCTTGCTGCCGCGGCCACGATCCAGAATAAGTTCTTGCGAGGGAAAGACTTCCTGCCCTGCGCCGATTCGCACAAAGGCCGTGACACGCAAAAGAACATGTTCCTTTTCATTATTCAAGCCGGAACACAGCGTTTGCGTGAGTTCTTTGATTTTCTCCGCTGTTTCCCCTTCAGCTTCAAAATTCCGCAATGAAAGCGAGAGGGCATTATCGAAAATCCATTCTGTTTCCGGTTGGCCTTTCCGCAAACGTTCGATGTGGATTTCGATTTTTTCGGCACCTATGCGATTGCGCCACAGGAACCGGCCATTGGCAAGATTATGGGCATAGCGCCGAGCCAGCTCGGTGAAACCGTGTTGTTCGCGCCAGGTCGTTACGATTTTTTCCAGCTTTTGCTTGTAGGCAAGATTGTTGCAAGCCGAAGGCGTGCCAGTTCCAGAAAGCACACGCAACGTGAATGCCGTCTTCAGGGTATCCGCATGCGCGGGCAGCATCGCCACATCCACCTTTTGCAGATTGGGATTCTGGATTGCCGCGTCGAGTTTGGCCGGGTCTTGCTCCTTTGCGTTGCGACGATGGGAAATGGTTCCTCGCACGGATTTTTCCTGGATCGCGATGGGTGACCATTGTTCGTGCTGGTTTTTGTCGTTCCAGTCGCCCGCGTAAAACAGGGCGTCGGATGGATCGAGCTTGCGTTCAAAAGCAAGGACGCTGGCGGTTTTCAAGACTTCAGGCATGATGACACTCCTTCAATGGCAAAATAAACGACTGGGAAAAATAAGTCAATCGGAATCATCGTCTTCTTGTTCAGGCGAAGACGCGCAAAAATCGTTGCGGCAACGATATAGTGATGCTTCCGGGGAATGATCCGCATACCAGAGTAATTGTTCCGGCGATCGTATGCGGTGCGGACTCAACCATTCTCCAATGGAATAGAGACTCTCGACAAAGCAAAAAGGAGTTTTGCCGTCCCGTGTGTTGGCGACGACGCCCGCTTCATGCGGGCCGCTCAAAATGCCATAGCCCACGGGAATGGGCACGATCCAGCCATCCCGATCATGTTTCCAACCGGACTCTTCCGTATAACGGCAGTTGATGCGCGACAGAGATAGCCATGCGTCCAGGCGGCTGGATTCCGGGTTTTCCGCTTGCCGTGCCTTGTGGCGTTCTTCCAGGAGATCGTCGCGCGCCACCAGCGTAAACCCGGGCAACAAACGATATTTGAGCTGGCGAAAGCATTGCTTGCGGTCTTCGGGTGTGCCGGTCAAGGCTACGATATAGGGTTGCTGACGAAAAGGCGCGATCGAGGAATGCAGAACGCTTCCCCCCGCAATTCGCATATTACCCAGAATCCCGCGCACATCGGCGGCAATTCTCGTGGGGGTTTCGGCATCGTCGAACGCATTCGTCAATGTTTCGCTTTGCAACGCGAAAACCAGACTGATTTCCAGATGAATGCGGCCTTCCTCGACGATGGCATCAGGCTTTTTTATATTGCCATCCTGATTATTAATGTGGGACCTAGCGAGGACAGGATTTCGCGTCAGGTGAAAGGTATGGACAAAATCGCCTTCGGTAATTTGCTCCTGATGATCGTGGCAAACCACGCCGATCGCCTTGAAACGCAAATCCAGCCCCGAGGCTACCGTTTTTCGTTCCAGCGCCCACATCAATCCCAGAAATGCCGTCATGGCGGGAAAACCGTGCGTCAGCGAACCGGAAACCGCATTGGCGTTTTGCACCCGCAAATGGGGAATCACCAGCAGATGTTCAAATTCTGGGCATTGGGTCATGAGCGGATTTCCTTGGAAACATCATTTGGCACACGCGCCCGGCGTTTGACCGTGGCGGGCCAATCGGTGACTTCGACAATGGCTTGACTTGCCCAATGCCGGATTTCGGTATCTCCGACCGGCAAACCGGCTTTCTTCAAAATGCTGTTCAGCCATTGAGCAAAAAGGGTGGCGACCTCGTCCGGCCAATCCTTCCATTCAAACTCATGGGCAAAGGCCAGATCGTCTTCTTCGTGATCTGGACGGACAGGTAGACGCGCGCGCTCGGGGTCCAGCCAAAGCTGTTCGCAACGGGAAAGTCTGCAATCCGGGTCACGTGTCCATCCCGGTGGATGTCGCGCCTGGATTTTCAGACCGAAATTCGCCAGCGATCGCCCCAATGCCTGCTCGATCCATTCACGTCGACAACGGGTTTCCATCGTTGGTCTTGGGTTGGCCAGCAACAATTTGCAAAGCTTCTTCACAAGCCGATCCACGTCTTCATAACGGCGAAAATTATCCAGCGATGAGCGAATATTCAGAAAATGTTGAGGCTGATTTTTCCAATGAGGCGGCAACGACGCCAGCAAATAATTGACACCGCCCCGTTCGCTGTTCAATTGGCTGATGTTTTGCGGTTTTGTGCCACCCAGCTTGCGTGTCACGAGATCAGGATAATCGTAATAGCTTGTGCCTTCTTGCGGTTTTTTTTCTTTATCCCAGCGGCTACGACGTGCCGCAACGTTTGCTTCGCCAAAGAAGCGGGCATCGGAAATCTCCGCGTGTACGGCATGCACCAACGGCGTTGAAAACAATGGGGAAAGCAAATGATACTCTTCATCTCTTGCCGCATCCGTTCCCACCAACCAATACACCTGTTTCATCAATGAATGGGAAGCGAGATTCTTGCTTTTTGGTTTATCGATTTCAAGCAATTTATTGACTAAATTTCTTTCGTCCAAGCCCAATGCGTCAATGGCATCCCGATCTTCTTCCTTCAACATTTGAAGAATTGTTTTTCCTTCAAATTTATTTTGCAAAAGCAGATAAACTTCATACGCTTTCTTGTTCTTTGCCGCATCCCCTGTCGCATCGGCCAGCAACTGTGAAGCACTCAGGGAATGTGTTCCAATTTCTTTATGCTGAGTAAAATCGTCCGGGTTGGCACACAACAGGTTTGTTGTGTGTTTAACCTTTACATCGGGATGCGTTGCTTTGGCAACATGCGTCGCTATTTGAATTTGTGAGGCGACCTGCGCTCCTTCGGACAAAATGACAGAAAGCCTGATCTCCTCATTGATCGCCCTACGTTTCTGGACGGCCCTACGTTTCTGGACGCATTCATCCAAGAATTCACGTATGGCTTGTGTACGCGCCGACATAAAACACTCCTCTACGATAATTGGCTCTATTATTCTATCATCTTTTGCCAAACCCCAGCGCCGGGTGATACCGCCAACCCGCCGTGCTGTCCGGTACGCTTGCGACCGTGAACCGCAGCGCCGTGTCCCGTAACGAGAGGTCTTGCGCTTCTGCCTGTTCCTGCAACAAGGCCAGCAGATCGTTCTGTCCCCAGAGGGAAATACGCATCCCAAGCGGCAAATCCTCAAGGACGATGCGATGCAAGGAGGTCTGCATGGGCGGATAGCAATCCGGTTTTCCGTGCGTGCCCTCGTGAATCCTGTGCAGGATCAGCTTGTCTTCGTCGTTTTCATCCGGCAAGAACAGAAGTTCGATTTCTTTTTGTCCGCTGTCGTCGCGGAACGGCTGCTGCTGCGGCAAGGCCCAGGTCAGCGCGGAGTGGGGATGTTTCCAGATTGCAGCAGCGTTCAGTTCCGCGTCCTTTGCGTCGTTTGGCATCATGGCGTCGAACAGCCGGGCATGTTCCAGATCGACCAGCTTTTGTCCGGGTTGCCGTTCTGCCTGCGCGCGCGGTTGGATGCGCGGGCGGGCGGTGATGATTTTGTATTCTTCTTCGCGCAGCAACTTTGCCAGATTGTGCTCGCTCAAACGGAATTTATCCGATTCAAATCCGGGGCGGATGAATACCGCCATCCCGCACTTTCGATGGAAATGCCGTAGATTGAACTCGAACACGAAGATATTGGGCGCGTCTTCCGGGCAGGGCTTCTGGCGATGGCGCTGCACCCGCCCGGCCAATTGAATCAGCGAGCGCATGGAGGACGGCTCGACTATCGCCCAGTCGTAATCGTGATCCCGCCCTACTTCCGTGACCGGGGAACCCAGGACGACAAAAAGGTGGTTTTGTTCGGGATGGGCGTCGATGGCGGCGCGGATTTCCGGCAGCGCATAGACGGCCTCCTTTCCACGGCGATTCAGCGCGGCGTCCAGCCGCGCCTCGATGGCCGAGCGCAGAAGGAGCGGAAAGCGCGCGTGATAGACGCATAAATGGATACGATGCCCTTCCGGCGCGCCGAGTCGCAGCAGTTCCAGCGCCGTCTCGAACAGGGGTTCGATATTGGCCATGCGCACCAGGCCGAAGCTGACTTTTTTGCCGCTTATAGGGCAGGTTTCGTGATGCACGGCATGAGCTTGCACGATGACTTCTCGCGCAAAAGCGGCAAATTCGCGGGCGATCTCGTCCTTTTGGCGGCTTCCGATCGCCAAGGGCAGCAAAACCGTGCGGCGAAGCGGTTCTGCCTTGCTCAACCTCTCGACACGTTTCTGCACGAACGCCTCATGTTGTCGTTGGAAGGCTGCAAGATCGGCGCAAGATTGGGTTTGCGCGCCAAATTCGTCGACCCACAGACAAGCGATGTCCTGCGCGCCATCTGTGCCGCGATTGCGCCGGAAATGCGCACGCCCGGCGCGATAGGCCAGATACAAGCCTTCGACCAGCGCGGGCGGCAGGGTGGCCGAGGAAGCGAGGACGCGCGTACCGAAAAGACCCGCCCAAAACATCAGCCGGGTGATGGCGGGCAGATCGGCGATGTCGAAATCGTCGAGTTCGTCCAGCACCAGATCGCCGCTCATCAGGCGCAGCATGGGCGCGATCTGTCGCCCGCCGCGCTGGGATTCGGTGGCGGGCATCAGGTGGTCGATGGTGCACACCAGCATGGGGGCGGAAAGCAGGCGGCGGGCGGGCTCGTTCGCCATGGCTTTTTCCAGCAGACCATCGGCCATTTGCCCTTCGTAGAGGACGTGGCTGTCTTCTTCGATCAATGCTTGCCGGGATTCCGAGCCGGAAGATTCCGCCTGCCGCTGGTAATACCTGTATAGATCGCGGCTGGCGGAACCGCCAACCAGTACCGCCAGATCGTCGTCGCCCAGATGCAGATCCCGCTGATAGGCACGCCCGGTTTGCAGGGTCAGGGTACGCAGACCCAGCGCAAACGTGCAGCGCCATCCCTGTTGCGGATCGGCAAGCGCATACATGATGCGGGCGTTCGCCAGGGTCTTGCCGCAGCCGGTCGAGGCCATGTTGACGATGAACGCGCCTTCGCCCGCCGTTCGCGGACGCAAGGCCTCCGCTGCATCGGCGGCCTTGTTCTGCCAAGCGAAACTCCCCCGGCTGCGTTCGCGCAAGCCGCGATGTCGCGCCAGGCGCGGCAGATGCCGCTCAAAATCCGGCAAGGCGCAAGCGATGGCGTCGGCGCTTTTCGCCACGCCCAGCAGATGCTTGTCCAAGGGCTGTTTCAAATGCTTTTCGCCGAAACCTTTCCCGTCCGTGTTGGCGAAAAGTAGCGTCTTTTCATTCTGTTTCTGGGATGTGAGCGACGGCAAGGACGAATAGTGATGGTCGGCCAGCATCAGGCAAAGGCGGGCGAGATGCGCGACATAAGGGTTGTCCAGCCATTGCCCTTTTCCGGGCCGGTCGCGCAGAACGAGCAGACGTTCGGCGAGATGCGCGGCTTTTTCCTGCCAGTGGGCTTGATCGACGGGCAATCCATGACGAAAGCGCCAATAAGGCTTGATTTTTTTGGGGATGATGTCGTCGGGTTTACATTCGTTCCAGTTGGCGTTTATTCGATCCAACAGGGGTTTTGATGTCAATTGCCCGAAGCGGTTGAATTTCGGAGAGCGTTTGCCCAGCCATTGCTGTTCGCCATCTTCGTCGATCACTGGAATCACGGGAAGACGATGATGGCTTACGATCAGCCAGGCAATTGCGGCGGCAAGAGGCGCGCGCGCACTCAAGCCCTCGAAAGGTGGAGATTGCGCGGTATCCAGGCCATCGCAAAAATAGCGTCCGGGAATCAGCCAGGTCTTTTTGTCTGTCGTTTTTGATTGCAGACGGGAAAGCCAGCCCGCATCGTCATCCTCTCCGACAAAAGCCAGAAACAGGCGCAACGACACCCATTCGTGGCGGTACAGATTGCGATTTTTATGCCATTCGAGCAGACGTTCCTGGAATTCGTTACTCGCCTTCCCCATGTCATGCCAAAGCGCCGCCATCTGCGCCAGCAGGCGGATATCTTCCAGCGTATGCCAGTCATTCTCGTCCTCGCGGCGCAAAACGTCATGCACGGTGGTATCGGTGGGAATCGCGCCCTGCGCATTGAAGCGGCTGGCGTCGCCGACGATCCAGAGCAATTCGCTGTGATCGAGGCCACGAATCCAGTGGCAGGCCACCGCCGTGTTCTTGCGGGCGGTCTTGCGCAGCAGCTTGCGCAAGGTATCCAGACCCGCCTGGGTGATCGGCGTCTGCCAGACCCGCTCGCCGCGCCGCTCGGCGAACTGGTCGAGAATGCGGCGGGTTTCGACGAGCGCCCGCTTGTCGCACTGGGAAACGAGGAGAATGTTCATGTGTCGGGTTTTCCCACCGACAAAGCAACCGCCTTGACCGTGTCGATCATGAAATCCAGCGCCTCGACACGGCTCAGCGTTTCGATGCAGCGTTGCCGGAATTCCTGCTCACCATCGCCGCGCGCGGCGGAAAGAAATGCCAAAGGCAGGATGGTAGCATCCTTGACAAGATCGGCGATGTCGAACACCAGCGCGCCGCGCCGGGTCTTGCCGTGCAGAACCGCCAAGCCGTGCGGCAAACCCAGCACCCAGGCGGCGGTCGCGCCCAATCCATAGGCCAGGTAATTGCCGTGATCCAGGAAGCGGTTCGCCGGATCGCTGCCGCCGCCGCGTTGCGCGCGGGTAAAGTCGCCGTAGGCCGTGGCATTCGCCGCCAGCCGGAAAAGCTGTTTGGTGAGCCGCGCTTCCTCGGTCAGCAGCGCGGTGTTGTCCGGCGCGCGCATCACGCTTTCGCTCGCTTTTCGCAAAAGATCGCGTAGCGTGGCGGCATCGACGGAAAACCCGAGTTCCGCACTCAAAAGGCGGTGCGTCCACATGGCTTCCGTACGCCGCAGGCGGGCCTGCTGGAATTGCTTGGCCGCCTCCAGCCGCTTGGCATCGTCGAACCAGAAGCGCGCCCAGTGTTGCAGGTATTCGGTGGGACGGTATTCGCTCTGGGGGGAAAACCACGCGACCTCGAAATCCGTTTCGTTGGCAGAAAAAAGCGGCGTGCCGCCACCTCCGCAGAATCCGACCAACACGCCCGCTCTTGCCAATTCCCGCATCGCCGCCTGCGTGAGCGAAGTGCCGGTTCCCAGCAAAAGACACGTCGTGTTGGCGATGGGGATATTCCAGTAAAGCGAGCGCCTGCCCGCTTCCGTCACATATTCGACCCGCCCGCCATTGACGAGCACGCGGCAATGCTCCAGATAGTAGAGATTGGCGCGCCTGGAATGCAGGATGGTCTTGAGATCGGAGGGAGAAAAGGCCTCCATGGCACACCCCTTGCGGCATCATGACGATATGTTTGCGAGTTTCTCACGATTCCCGGAAACTCCGAACGGACGCCCAGTGGCAGCGGCCCGGCGGTTTGGGGTCTGATGCGCCCAATGCCCCCAGCGGTTCGTCCGGCGGCGGGATCCTGATCGAGCCATCCGCCCGGGCAGCACGGCTCCATCGTCAGCCAGGGGAACAGGCGATGCGCCTGGAACACGATGCCGCGCTCCAGGCTCGGCCCGTTCACGGGTTTCGGTTCCTCATGTATCGGCCGCGGCCACGACCACCGTTTCCGTCATGGCCGTCTCGTCCCGCAATGGGTGTGGCTTGCGGCGCTCGATGTCATCGACGCTGTCCGCCAGCGTGACCGCCGCCAGTTCATCTTCCAGCCCCGCGCGCACCCTGGCGAAACGCGGCGCGAGCACGATCTGGATGTTCTTGCCGACAAGACAGCGCTGATTCGGTTTGCCGCGATGCAGGGAGAATATCTCCGGGTCTTCGACCGCACGATAGACCTCGAGCAGGCTGACGTCCCGCGGCCTTGCCGGCGATTCTTTCCGGACTCAAGATCGGTTGAGCCTTTGCCTGGCGTACCTTGGTCGCCGCCGAACTGGTGTTCAGCGCCTCTTCCGGACAAGGCAGGCTGGGATGGTATATTTTCCTCAACCGCAACGAGATGTATACCGATAGGGTATTCTCGGGCTTGGTCGTGCTCATCCTCTTTGGTCTCTTGGTGGAGAGCCTGATCTTCGGATCGCTCGAACGCCTGACGGTGCGGCGCTGAGGCATACAGCAGTGAACCACAATGAACGACAAGGGGAAGCTTGAATGAGCAATACCGTTTTCATCACCGGCGCGACGTCCGGTTTCGGGCGCGCCGCGGCGCGCTGCTTCGCCGCCGCGGGTTGGTCGCTGGCGCTCACCGGACGGCGCGTCGAGCGTCTCGAAGCCTTGCGCGCGGAACTCGCGCCCCTGGTGCCGGTCCATATCGCCCCGCTCGATGTGCGCGACGCCCGCGCGGTGCAAGCGGTCGTGGCTGCTTTGCCCGAAGATTTCCGTAGTTTGCGCACCCTGGTGAACAACGCCGGGCTGGCGCTGGCGCCGCAACCGGCGCAAGCCGTGGCGCTGGAAGACTGGCACACCATGATCGACACCAACATCACCGGCCTGGTCAACGTCACCCACGCCCTGTTGCCCGCGCTGCTGGCCACCGGGCGCGGCGCGAGCATCATCAACCTCGGTTCGGTGGCGGGACAATGGCCCTACCCCGGCAGTCATGTCTATGGCGCGAGCAAGGCTTTCGTCCGACAGTTCAGTTACAACCTGCGCTGCGACCTGCTCGGCAGCGGCGTGCGCGTCACCGACATCGCCCCCGGCATGGCCGAAACCGAATTCACTCTGGTGCGCACAAAAGGCGACCAGGCGGCCTCCGATCGCCTCTATCGCGGCGCCGAACCACTCTCCGCCGAAGACATCGCCGCGCAGATTTTCCACGTCGCCACCCTGCCCGAACACATCAACATCAACCGCCTGGAAATCATGCCGACCCGGCAGGCGTGGCAAGCATTCGCGGTGGATCGGGATTGACGCGGTCATCCTCGACGCGCCGCACGGGTTCATCGCCGCCTTGCCGGCAGACATCGAAAGTGATTCCAGGCACCGTCTGCCCTCTGTCATCCGAAACTGTCATTGCGAGGCGCAAAGCGTCGTGGCAATCCAGTTCGGAAGACAGAATTTCACCGGCGCTTCGCGCCGCATGCTGACTGTCTTCTGTCCTCAGTCCTCTGTCTTCCGATCCCCGGTCTCCCGGCCCGGAAACAGAAAGGAAGCAATGACGCCGGCGGCCAGCATGCCGAGCACCACGGCCAGGCTCCAGCCCGGTGAAATGTGGATGCCCGTGTCGCCGATGGCGTGGTTCCAGGACTGGAGCGTCATCTTCGCGCCAATGAAGAACAGCAGGCCGATGACCGCCTTTTCGAGATGCACCAGATACTTGGTGAGCGCGGCGAGCACGAAATAGAGGCTGCGCAGGCCAAGGATGGCGAAGATCATCGCCGCATAGACGAGCAGCGGCTCCTGCGTCACGGCGATGACGGCCGGCACCGAATCGAAGGCAAAGGCGATGTCGGAAGTCTCGATCGCCATCAGGCACAGGAAAGCCGGCGTCGCGTACAGCAAGCCCTGCCGCGTCACGCTCGCCGGCACGTTGCCACTGCCATCATTGCCCCCTTTCCCCGCACCGTCGCCGTTTTCGAGCAATTGATGATGACGCACGAAGAAGCGATCCAGGTGCAGCCTGGTGTAGACCGGGATCAATCGGCCAGTCAGCTTGACGGACCAGTGGTTCGAGTAATCCTCGATGTCCTCCTCGTCATCCGATTGCTGCAACATCTTGATCGCGCTCCAGATCACGAAGGCGGCGAAAACGAAGCCGACCCATGGACTGGCATGGAACAGCCCCGTGCCGATGACGACGAAGATGGCGCGAAAGACCAGCGCGCCGATGATGCCGTAATAAAGGATGCGATGCTGCAAAATGCCCCTGATGCTGAATGAAGCAAAGATCGCCATGAACACCATCAGGTTGTCGACCGAGAGGGATTTTTCGAGCGCGTAGCCTGCCAGGTAGAGATCCGCCCACTCCTTGTCGAAACGCACCCACAGGTATGCGTAGAAGACGAGCGCGAGCCCAATCCAGAGTACGGACCAACGTGCGGCGTCGCCCAGCGTGATTTCGGTGCTCTTCTTGTGGGCAAAGAGATCGAGATAGACCGAAACCGCGACCACGCCGAAAAACAGCAGTATTACCTCCAGCGGGAAGCCAAAATTTCCCATTGCGTCGTTTCCTCAAGAGTATATGTACAGGACCTTCCGTGCGCCGTCTTCGAGCCTGAACTTGCCGCCCACGGGAATGGGCCAATTGTTGCGCACCTCGCGCGGTGTCGGCAAGCGCTCGTTTGCGCCCCCGTCACCTGAGCTGAACTCCCCCCGCGCCGCGCCTCCGGCAAGATGGCCCCGCCCGGCGCACCCGACAAGGCAAGGCCCCGGCGCGCACATCGCAAAGACCCGGACGCCATCCTGCGGGCAAGTGTGCGTCAGGGGTCGGACAGATGGTGTCGCGCGTCAGAATAATCAGGAATCAAGAAACAGAGGGAAGTTTGCGGCACTTCGCACTGTTTGAAGGACAAAACCGCAAACATCGTCGAGAGCGCGGCAATCCATACGGCCTTGGGGGTTGCTCCGGCGTTGCGGGCGGCTGAACCGCCGCATGGATTGCCACAGCGTTACGCGCCTCGCAATGACGGTTCAGTGCGTCATTGCGAGGGCCGAAGGCCCGTGGCAATCCACGCTGAAAATGGATTAAGACTTTCTTTTGTAACGGGGTGTTACGGGAGTTAGTCTTCCAGCAGGCGCTGCAATTCGTCGGCGAGGGCGGCTTCGATCTCGCGGGCGTCTTCTTCGGAGATGCCAAGGAAGGGGCGCGGCGGGATCGTGACCTTGTGGCCACGGCCGGCGCGGGTGGTGCCGAATTGCAGGGCGGCGCCGATTCGCGGATTGTCGAAACGGCCGGTGCCGACATACAGCGTATGGCCCACAACCTGATAGGCGATCGTTCCCATGAGCATGCCGCTGTCGATCAGGGGGCGGTTGCCGGCGCGCTTGCCATCGCCCATCCCCAGGACGCCGGCTAAGCGCATGGTGACTTCGGAGTTCGGCGCCCAGGTTTCGCCCTTCGGGCCGGGGCCGCCGCGCTCGATGCGCTTCTTGGTGGAGGCAACCAGGTAGGGGCCGATGCCCTTGAGAAACGGCTTCGGGTCGATCAGCGCCGCGCGCGGGCTTT
>JAISWQ010000058.1 GCA_031271025.1 Zoogloeaceae bacterium
TCCTGGAACCACATGCGCGAAACGATGTCCCGCTCATGATCGCTGAAGTGCGAGCGCAGATCGAGCGCTGCGTCGAGCTTCCTGAGCATATCGACGGAAAGCAGATACTCCCGCAGCAGAAGCTGATCGGATCGGTTGACGGCGGATATCCCCGAAACCAGCATCGGAATGTCCAGAGCGGGAACGCCGACCGAATCCGTTTTCCGGATGATGACGTTGGCTTCCGAAACGTAGCGGTCCGACGCCATCGCCAGCCAATACGCCGTGCCCAGCAGCGCCGAAACGAAAACCAGGCGTATCGCCCACCGGAATACGGCCACGCCGGACCGTCCTCCGTTCGCTTGCGGATGGGCGGCATCGAATGCGGCCGAATTTTCGGATGATGTCATTTTTGAATACTGTCCTTGTAGGCTTTCAGCGCATCGTCGATCTGATCGAACCAGTGGGCCTTGCCGCCATCGATCCAGATGCCCGACTGGCAAAACTGCTTTAGCGTGGATTCGCTGTGGGCCGCCATGATCAGGCCGGCGCGGTGGGTCATGTTCTTGAACGCATTAGCGGTCTTGTTACGAAACGCCGCGTCTCCGGCCGCCGTGACTTCATCCGAGATATAGACGTCGAAATCGAAGGCCAGGGAAAGCGCGAACTGAAGACGGGAACGCATGCCCGACGAATAGGTGCTGATCGGTTCGTCGAAGGCTTCGCCGAGTCCGGAAAAATCCAGGACGAAGGCCAGCCGGTCCGCGATGTCATCCTGATGGCCGTGCACGCGGCAAACGAATTTGGCGTTCTGCCTGCCGGTCAGCGTACCCTCGAGACCTCCCTGCCCCATGGGCCAGGATACCCGGCACTGCCGGACGACGCGTCCCCTGGTCGGGTGATCCGCCCCACCGATGATGCGCAGCAAGGTCGATTTACCCGCGCCATTGGCGCCGATGAGTCCCACATTGACCTGCGCCGGCAGGGCCAGATTGATGCCTTGCAGCACCCACTTCCCCATGCCGAGTCTGGTCTTGTAGCGTTTATGGACGTCTTCGACGAGAATCATCGTGAAATCCCGGTTCGAGCCAAAACGACACAATTTACCGGAACAGGCTTCTGTGTCTGCCTTGGGCCGCAAGAGCGAGCCAAGGGGACTGTCCTCACATCCGATTCGCACTCACTCTTACCTGTGACGGACCGCAAATCTCTCATATAGTAATTCGGTAAAAAGCAGGAATTTCGATAAAATACGGAACGTTGGCACATTTCGGAAACAAGAGGTCTGGTATGAACGAAATCATGACCGTGTCCGCCAGGGGACAAATTACCCTTCCGGCGGCCATAAGGGAAAAATACGGCATCAAGACCGGGAACAGAATCATCGGCGAAATGCGGGGAGAAGGATTCATTCTTAGAAAACCGCTGGATTTTTTTGCGCTGAAAGGCGTACTTGCCGATGGTCCGGCGATTCCCGACGACGAGGAGGAACTGCTGTCGGAAGAAACGGGCAGAAGCCTCCTCGAACACCGATAAATGAAATCTTATTTTGTCGACAGCAATGTCTTCCTGCGCTTTATCACCCGGGATGATGCCGACCAGTCGATCATCGCGGAACGTTTGTTCCTGCAAGCGAAAGCCGGCGAAATCGAATTGTTTTGCGGACCGCCCGTGTTTTTCGAAGTGGCCTGGGTGCTGAGGGCGGTTTACAAACTCGAAAACGCGGCGATTCTGGACATACTGGAATCCATGCTTTCGATTCCCAATCTTGCTGTCTCCGACGCCGATTCCGTGACGCGGGCGATTGCCATGGCGCGCCGACAATCGCTTGGATTTGCCGACAGCTACATTGCCGTGACCGCGCTGGGAAAAAATATCGGCGTGGCAACGTTTAACCGCGCGCATTTCGAAAAGACCGGCGCGGTTTGGTATCCGTTCGACAAAGGCTAAAAAAGCGTCTACCGCGAAAAAGTCGATCGCGGCGCATGTCAGGCAAATTTGCCCGACACAAAGATTGTGGATTGCCTCAGCCTCATGTTGGGCAAGCTTGCCCGACATACGCTCGTTGGGCAGAAGGCGCCAAAGGGATGGGATGGACCGCCGCAATGGGCACCATTGCCGATTCCCCTCCGGGAATCGGGACCTGTAGGTTGGACAAGCAAAGCGCAGTCCAACGGTTGTGAGTTTGCGGCGCGAAGCGCCGGATGCCTTGGATCTCTGGACTGCGCTTCGCTTGTCCAGACTACGCATCGGTCCTAGGGTAGAGTGAACTGCTGTTTTCCCCAGATTCATTGCATCACCAATCGCAGAGCAAAATGTCGATAGAGCAGCAAGCCAAAAAAGATGAAGGCGACGGCGAACGCATGAAGATAAAACAGGCTGGTCTCCGGCGCGGCATGGTAATACGGCACAAAACCCAGGCGAACTGCTTCAATTCCATGCGCAATCGGATTGAGCATCAGGAGATTGCGCCAGTACGGCGGCATCGCCGCGAGGGGCCAGATGACGCCCGAAATCAGATACATGGGAAGCATCAGGATGTTGAGAATATGCTTTAACTCCGGGACGAGCATCATCAAAACCGACGCCACGAGACCATACCCCATGCCCAGCAGCCAGAGTCCGCACGCGGCCCATAGGACCAGGAGCGGGTCTTCCGGAATCGCGGCGTGCCCCAACAGCGTGGCGGCAAGCAGGATGGCCGCTGAAATGAGGGCCATCAGAAAGGCTTCCAAGACACCCCGCACGAGGGCGGTATCGAACGGCTTCACCTGCCGGTAGGCAAACAGGGGGCGATTGCTATCGACGGCGTGCATGACTTGTAAACCGGTGCGGCGAAACAAAAAGAAGGAAAGCAAACCCACCATCAGCCAGATGGCGACGTCGATTCCCCCCATACTGCGAACGCGCACCACCGTCCATATCCACACGAGGAAAGCGATATGCATGATCGGTTCGATCAACAGCCAGAACCACGCCGCCCGCTCACCGAAGAGGCGACTCAGCGCCTCGCGCAGGAAGATGGCGCGCCAGACGGAAAAGGTGATC
>JAISWQ010000076.1 GCA_031271025.1 Zoogloeaceae bacterium
CGGCGTCCGCGCTATCCTTCCCCGCCCTGAACCTGATCGGACAGATGTTACGGCGTTTCGCGCAAGTTTCGGGCTTGACGATCCAAACTACCGCCTTATTCCGCCGGACACACAAAAAATGCTCCCCCAGCCTCTTGGCTGGGGGAAAGTTGTATTACGCAGCTTCCGTCATGGCGTCTACGACCTTGTGAGTGCCGGCTTCATCTTTCGAGATATCGAGCAGACCAAGCAATTCAGTCTGCCGCCGCAGCCGTTCGGCCAATCTCATTTCGTGCTCGAATGGCCGCGACAACTCCCGTTGCAGATCCGCGAGTCGTTTTTTCTGTGAAACCAGGCAGGCTGCATCGCTGTCATGCCGCGCTGCAATCGATGCCTGGATATCAGATAGCGCCGCCACCAACGCCGAGCCTTTGACGTATGGCTTGAGATCATGGATCGCCCTCCCTTTGAGGAAGAACACCGGCGCAAATTCTCCGCCGGCACTGCGGATGCCCAGATCGAGTCCCGCGAAACGGCCAACGATCCGTTCATCGTGATGCCCCATCCTGTGCGCTTGCTTTTCTTTCATGGCCTGGACGATGTCGTGCAGCATCTTACCCACGGCGTCCGGCCCCACGATACGGCGACCCGCGATTTCGATGGCAATGTCCGTCATGGTTTGCGGCTCGAACCTTTCCACATCGGACTGGATCGCGGCAATCGATTTTTCGAGCGCGGCGATCGATGATGGCAACGCGGCGGCTTCACATTCATTGGCGTAGCGTTGATTGCGCCAGACGCGGTGCAGTGAGGAAAGCTTGGCGACCTCGGCATCCACGCCGGCTTTTTCGATTACGAGCGGGTTGCCTGACGCCAGGGCTTTTACCTCGGCGTAGGAGAGTGTCGCCAATGCCACGTCCTCGATTGAGCGGATGCCATCTCCACGCATGACTTGCGCGATAAAGCGGGCTTTCGTCTCCAGTGTTTGCCAACTGTATGCATCGAAGGAATTCGCCGTGACGTAGCGAATGATCTCGACCTCTTCGCACTGATTGCCCTGGCGCAGGATACGTCCTTCCCGTTGTTCCACATCGCAAGGCCGCCATGGTGCATCGAGTTCATGTATCGCGGCGAGCCGATTCTGGACATTGGTGCCGACCCCCATCTTCTGGGTGCTTCCCATCAAAACCCGGATACGGCCCTCGCGGACGCTCTTGAAAAGTTTTGCCTTTTGCGCATCGGTACCCGCGTCGTGGATAAACGCGATTTCCTCGCCCGGAATGCCCGCTTCGATCAACCGTTCTCGCAGATCCTCATAGACGCTGAAACCATGGCCCCCTCTGGGCGCCGAAAGATCGCAGAACACCAGTTGAGTACCACGAAAATCAGCCGTGCGTTTCCAGATGGCATGGATTTCCCTCTTGCAGTGCGCGATCTTTCCATTTTCGTCGAAATCCGCCCACGGCGAAGTCAACCGGAAATCGAGTGCCGCCTTGCGGCCATCGTTCGTCACCGCCAGCATGTTGTCCTCCTTGGGATTGACATGGCCAGCGCGAATATTTTCGGCTCGCCCGAGCAGCGTCTGCACAAACTCCCGCAGCTGCGGACTGGCCGGGCACGTCACGATGCGCGCTTTATCCCCTTTCAGCCTGGGTATCGGCAGATTCAGCATTTCGCTCGTCTGGATATCCGCCACTTCGCCGAAAATTGCCACCAACTCGGGGATATTGACGAAGCGCGCAAACCGCGTGTGCATGCGATAACCGCTGCCATCCGGGGCGATTTCCAGTGCTGTGACGCATTCGCCAAAAGTGGCCGCCCAGATGTCGAACTGTTGCAGCCCGAGTTCGACCAGCCGGGCAGGTTGCAGGTAGCGCATCATGGTATGTACTTCAGCTATGGTGTTTGCCACGGGCGTTGCCGTCAGGAAAACCACTCCCCGCTGGCGGCCGCCGTGCAATGCCATCGTGTAGCGCGTCTTCACGTAAAGGTCGAACGCGCGTTCGGAGCTCGTCAGTGGCAAGCCCGCAACCTGCATTTTCGAGAACCGGAATAAATTCTTGTAAAAATGCGCCTCGTCAATGAAAAGCCAGTCGATCCCCAGCTGTTCCCAGGCGAGGAGATCGTCTTTCTTGTCCTGTGCGGAAAGCTTGTCGAGCCGCGCCTGCCAGATCTTCTTCATCAGTTCGAGCTGCTTGATGATGCGGTTGGAATGGCCGTTGTCTGTTGCGGCAAGAGCGGCGAGCCGGATATCCTCCAAAATTTCCTCGATGAACTTCTTCATGTACTGACTGGAGGTCTTGATGCGCTCGAAGCTTGCGTGGGTAATGATGATCGCGTCAAAGTTGCCCGTGGCGATCCGGGACATGAATTCCCGCCGACGCTCGCCCGCCAAATCTTCCTTCGTTGCCATCAGCACCGAGGCTTGCGGATAGAGTCTCACGAACTCGGCCGTATACTGGCTCAACATGTGATTCGGCACGACATGGGCCGGTTTCGAGGCGAAACCGAGCCGGCGTAGCTCCATGCTGGCGATGATGCTCGTGGCCGTCTTGCCGGCGCCGACCGCGTGAAACAACCCCGTATTGCCCGATTGCACGATGCGCCACACGGCGTTGCGCTGATGCGGATGCAGATTGAAACAGCGCGAAAACCCAGGCAGCTTCAAGTGCGAGCCATCGAAGCTTCGCGCCCGGACGGCATTGAACGTCTCGTTGTAGAGCGCGCACAGGCGTTCCCTTCTTGTCACGTCCTCGAAAACCCATGAGGCGAATTTTTCCCTGATCAGCCCGAGTTTTTCCCGGGCGGCAAGGGTTTCGCTGGAATTGATGACATAACTGCCATGGAACGTATCGCGATCCTTCACCGTTGGAGTCTGCATATTCAGCGCACACTGCATCAACTGGATCGCATTCATCCGGTGCGTGCCATATTCCTGGCTTGCCTTGAAGCTGTAGTGGACTTGCCATTCGTTGCAGAGGACCGTCCAAGCGCCCGCTTCGGCGCAATAGGCGACCGCGCACTCTTTGAGATTGAACACCTCGCGCGCGAACGCTTCCACATCCTGAACCGGAATCCAGATCGCGCCAAGGCGGGGCGAGATTTCGGCTGGCGAAAGATCCTTCGGCTGCACATGCTCCAGCGCCTCGGCGTTTTTCAGGTAATCAGGACCGCTCAAACGAGCCTGCCTGAGCTTGACGCGGACATTGCCTGACAGATATTCATCGGCGCTCTTCCAGGCGCCGTCAAAAGGATCGCGGAAAATGTGGCCGGCTTCCGCCAGCGCCGTCAGGACTTCCTCCGCTGGGGCGCCGAGCAGCCCGGCCATGTAATCCGGATCGATGCTGCCACGCCACTGTATAGAAGCGGCAAGCGCCGCTACCGGTTCGTCGGCCCTGCTCGGAGCGCTCACGCGAAGCAGCGTGCGCTCGGAGAAGAGCGCCGCCTTGCGGGCGGTGTTCGTATCCTCGTCGAAGTATTCGAGAGACAAGAGCAATGGATAATCGGGATCGCTGCGGAAGGCCAAGGCGTTCGCGCGCGCCGACAGGTAGCCGTATTTTTTGACGTAGGCGTCGTAAGTGCCGTTCAGCCGCTTTCGCAATGGCGCCAGCGGCTCATCATTGTCGACCGCGAGCTGTGCATCGAGCAAAGCCCGGGCGCAATCGCGGATCGCGCACATACCCAAAATGCGTTCGCGCTGTGTTGCGTTGAAGGATGCGTGAACATCGACTGCCCCCTGTCCCACGACGCGATGGATTCGCCCGCAAACGATACGGTAAGCACCGGGACGGCCAGCGGTTTTCGGCGAGGGGATGACACGGGACATTGCCGCGTCGCTTGTCCCGGCTGGCGTGTAAACACCTTCTGGCAACAACGGGAGTCTCGCGTACAACGCTGCTTGCAGGTCGCCGTCGAACACGGCGGAGGGGATCCTTTCGTAGCCGTTGCTCTCCTTGCGAAGCCGTCCGATCAGCCAGCGCGGATCGGTGGCGAACCATTTGTTTATCGTGAACTGATAACAGGCTTGACTTGGATCAAGCATCTCTTGAGGCGCCGCCACCTGTTCCATCCATTCTCGTTCAGCCAGGGCTATGTTCTCGCATCTCTGCCCGCGTTTTTTGAGAAACAGGATGTCGAGTACCGGCGATCCCGGCGAAGGTTCCGCGAGGCAGGCGGATCGCGCCAAGCAAGACAGCTTGCGAGGCCAGATACCGGCGTACCGTGGGAGACGATGCTTCCATCGTGTATGTACTGGTGATGAGGCATACCAGCCCGCCAGGACGCACGAGATCGAGCGAGCGCGCAATGAAGTAGTTGTGAATGCTGAACCCTGCGTAAGGCCGGTTTTCCAGACTGTTTACCTTGTACTTGCCGAACGGCACGTTGCCGATGGCCAGATCGAACCATCGTTCCGGAAAATGTGTCTGCTCGAACGGGGCGATATGAACATCCACGCCGGATGGCGCATAGAGCGCGCGCAGGATGCGACCTGACAGTTGATCGATTTCCACGGCGCAGACACGGCTCTTTTCGGCCAGGGCCAGAGGCATGGCGCCAATGAAGTGCCCAATGCCTGCCGCGGGTTCCAGCACGCGGCCGCCCTTGAATCCCAGGCGTTCGAGCGCAGCCCACATCGCTTCGATCACGACGAGCGATGTATAGTGGCTGTTGTTGACCGAGGCGCGCGCCGATTCGTAATCGCCGGGATCGAGCATCGCCTGCAAACGGTGCGCCCGTTCGACCCAAGCTTCGTCATTGCCGCCGAGATTGAACGCTGCCGGCATGCTGCCCCAGCCGGTGTAACGCAAAAGTACCTGCCGCTCGGCTTCGGTCGGCGTGCGCCCTTCGGCTTCGACTTTTACGAGCGTCTCGATTGCCGCATGGTTCGCCTCGAATTTGGCGCTCAGGCTCGCCAGGCCGTCCAGATCGGATGAAACGATGCGGGATGGAAAGGCCGGTTTCTCTGGCGCGCTTGCAACAAGCGCAGGGCGCCAATTCCGCGGCGCGGGGGAAATCGTTTCCAGCGCCAGCACATTGGCCGACGCCATTGGCGCAAGCGCGAGTGGCTCGATGGGTTCGACTGGCAGTGGCGTCTGTACGAGCGGCACAAAATCGACCGCATCGGCAACACAGGGTATTGCGGCCGAGCCTGGATCGGGATCGAAGCCTGGAAGCCACAATGTCGCTGCGGCGGCGGCTTTTCTGCTCATGAATGGGACTCCGGATAAAAAAGGAGTCCCGCCCCATGAGGAGTGGAACTCCTCGATGAGGGTGAAGAAACCGCCCAGACGTTTTGCGCGCGGGCGAGAACTATCGGTGCGGGTCACGACCGCGACGCCGGATCAACCGGACTTCACACCGTCGAACGACGGTGCTGAAGGCTTTGCAGACGCGATGTCTGCGAGTAGCACAGCCAAGTATGGGCGTGGCGGGAGAGCGCCTCAAGCGGTGCGGACGAAGCGGAAGTCAGAAACGTCCCGTATTGGACTGCTTCGGGGTTTTGGTAACCGCGGGTGCAACCAGCAGACGGGAAACGTCGGACAGCTTACGATGCAGCGTATTTTGCGTTCGTATCCCGCAGCCGGTTTACACGTCGCATTATCCTTGGCGCAGTCGACAATCGTGCAAGCCAGGAATCCCTGTAGGCGCACTTCCCAAGAATTCGTCGCATAAAACGAAACCAGGCGGAAATGATGCACTTCGATACAACCCGAATCCTGTCCAATATCAAACCATTGCTTTTCGTTTCTTCGGCGGCAGGCTTGTTGGCTTCCCGATAGTGCGATAACTTGGCAGAAAGGGCGGCGGCACGGCTTGCCCGCCGTCACCGATGTCGTATATATCTTTCCCGGCATCATTTGCCGGGCGGCGCAGCCGTCACCTGCACTGGATTTTCGAGAGCGGCAACCTACGCTTTCCGGCTTGGCTACTCCTCATCCGCGCCTCACCGATTTCATGGTATAGGCCGCTGTTTCCAATCCTCGAATGAAGCTGCTGCCACCCCAGGAAGTGGGGGTGGTCACGTAATGCTTGCCACTTTACCGCTTCCTTGGCGATCGCCCCCGTTGTTGACCCGAGCGACCGCGACCACGTAGGTCATGACTTCTTTTCGTCAGGAGCAAAACATGCCTACCACGATAGCCTCGAATACGTTTCAATCGCCTTCGCGTCCGGTTCTGCCCGGCACGGGGTTCATCCGCGAACGTCGCTTGCTGGAATATGTGCCGTTCTCTCATGCCACCTTGTGGCGCCGCGTCAAAGAAAAGACCTTTCCCGCACCAATCAAGCTTTCGGAGCGGGTCACGGTGTGGCGTTTGGAGGAGGTCCACGCCTGGATGGACGAGATGACGGCAAAACACCGGGCGGCGTGATCTCAGGGGCTCGGCTACATATCAGGAAACGCCCGGAGTTGTTTGTTTGATGGTAATGGACAAGAAAATGGGACAAACTCCGGGCGTTATTTTAGAGCAGATTGGCAAATTGAAACGCATATCCTCCGTCATGTAGCGCTCAGATGATGGGAAAAGTGCGGATCGACATGAGCGACATCAAGTCAATTTGCTATAGATATTCTTGCAAAACTTTCTTGAAAAATTGATAGGCACAGTCGTATCCTATATTTTGGACATCATTTCCACATTCCACTTGGTTGTTTCGTACCCATGTCGCTCCAAGAGATCAAAAATAGACTCACTCAATTTAAGAAGATTTGTACTGTACGCTGCGGCTCGTTTGGCATCGTTTGCAGAAAGCCAAGTCAGTTTCAGAAGTTCGGTTGCAATGATTTCATGCCCTTCCGCGAATTTTCCGATCGAAGATTGCGCTACGGTTCCGATGCCAACATATGCCTCATATGTTGGATTTTTCTGTAAAAAATTGATAAATGCTCGTACTCGCAATGCCCGGCTCTGCTCTGAAATAATGTCGACAATTCGCTTAAAGCGAAAAGGATTCAATGGATGGGGTATTGTTTGACGCGCAAGAGGCGCGCCAGCGTCGGAAACAAGCAGGTAGTTTATATTTGAGCGAAGCGAATTATCATTTTTCAGTTGTTGCTGTCCGGCGTCGAACATTGGCTCAATGCCCAGATTGTCGTACAGACCACCATCGTGCAGATGCAAATATCCGAAAGGTGGCTGATATGGTTCGGGTTTCGGGTCATTCCACTCTTTACGCTTTTCCCAATGAAATTCCTTGGTCTTGACAGCCAAGGGGCCTATGCCGCCAGGGAATGCAGCGGAGATGGCCATGGCTTTGGCAAGGCTAAAACCAGTAATATCTGTATACCCGATTTCATAATCCCCCATCGTTCCATTCTTAAAACGATAACGACGTCCTGTTTCCCCTGTCGTGCAATTGATTGACCAAACAGGCGTTTCCTCAAGCATGTTCAGGGAGCCCGTAATATTCCACAAACTCTGGATTGTCTGCGCAAGTACATTTGCACGGGAAATCATAAAACGCCAATTCAATGGATTCAATGCCAACCTTATTATTGCAGAATACTGCAAGGACTGCGTAGTCAATATGTGACGAAAACGAGGAAGAATATCTTTCAAATAGACATCTGAACTGGGCCAGTGATAATTGGCGTACCGGAATACCATTCCTGTAAACAGACTGCCGCCTGATACGGAAGATATATGTACAATATTTTCCAGAAGCCTGCGTTCAGCAAGATAGCGCAAAACTCCCGCATGGAATGCGGCAGCACGTACCCCTCCTCCAGAAAGCGCCAAGCCAATGGCACCGTGAATTCCTGCCTTGATTTCGTTCATACTGCATTCTCCATCGCTAATTCCATTGATTGCCAGACTTTGTGACGCTCATCTCTCGTTCTCCGATGATAAGTTGAATAGCTGGCATATCGTCATGATTCATGTCAAATGCAACATGGAGGAACTGCACCCAATCTTGTTGACTTGGCAATGCAGAGTGCCCAGGTGGATGGCTGTGCCATTCGCCGACATAACCAACCATGCCTGCGGTTCGCGTAGAGGCATCGTTGACCTTTTCAGGAAGCCCGGCGATGCCACGTTTAAAAAAGTCTGGACCTGCTTTGCTGTCGGGCGGCGCTGGCAAACCGGCAACGATAACGACAGCGTTGATATTGAAATCGTGATACCCAAGCAGTACACCGCCGGTTTCATTGGGAAGAGCACGCTGCCGCAATACCTGCAACTGTTGCTTGACCCCCTCGTCGATAAAGAGATCAAGTTCACCAAATGTGAAGCGATGCTCAGGGAAAATGGCCACATCATGTACTTCGACGGAGCCGAGGACTGGATCACGTTGCCAGATGCGGATCAAGGCGTTCTCATGCGCCACGACGCACTGAATCTGCTCGGCAAATGTGCTGGCATGGCCCAAGATGCGCGAGTAAGGCATTACTACGGAGATGTCACGGCAGCCAGCGCCGCTCCAGAACGTGTTCGCATGACCGCTGAGATGAGTTTTGCCCCAATCTTCCTGAATCAATGCACGGTAGTACTGTGCCTCAAGTGTGCGCAGGCGCTGTGTGCGTCCTGCATCCTCGGCGAGCAGAACCGCCGAGCGACCATTGGGTGCGACAAACACGGAAACATGCCGGGGCAGTGCATCAACGGTGCTCGCAATACGCGGATATTCTAGTGTCGTCGAGGCATCGACGACCAGTGTTGCGGCACTGAGCGTGTTCGTAACAGATTCCTGCGTAAGATCAGTGGCATCTGCGACCAAGGGGACGATCTCGGTCGCGCGCCCCATCGCTGCGGTATGTAGTTCTGCGACAACTGCTGCTTTAGGTGCGCCGATGTGCTGCATATATGCTGAGTGCCGTGACAGGTTATGTGGTTTGATGTGATCTTTGTCAATCACCGTCCAGCGCCCCCAACCGCTACGCCCCCATAAATTAAGTAGAGCACTGCCCAACGATCCTGCGCCTATCAACACGCTTGCCGGGCCTTCCTCTGTGATACCGGATTGTCGACGGGCAGCTGCGCCATCATTCCGCATCAGCACATCCATCGGGAAAATGGGCTGATCCCGCCATGCTGTTGTTTGCTGAGGTATTACATCCTTGTAGTATTTCTTGTCCAATACAAACAGCGAGCCGATAGCTTTACCCAATTCAAAAACACTGGCCAATGAAATAAAAGCGTAATGCAAAACAGTGTCAGGCTCGGCATCGGTGGTACGACAGACGGGGAGATGCAATAAAATCACAGCATAATTGTCGCTGGTAGATACATCGACACCGTTTCCATCCACACGATCCTGTATTGCCACGCATAAAGCCTCTATCAAATCTACTTTCCGACGTTTCAGCATATCCGCTAACTGCCCTAACGTCACTGGAGCATGTTCAATGATCCCATGAATAACCGCAGGTAGTGTCAGTTCGACATGGGCGATGCCTTTAACTTTTGGCATATCCTTGGGTATAGCTTCAAGAAAGCAGGTGAATCCACGATTAGGGTGTTCCGATTGTTGGATAAGCGCGAATCGAAATGCGGGATTCTTGCCAAGCTCGGCCCAATTCCACGGCAGGACAAGTTCGTAGATGCTAGCGAAAAACAGGCGTTCGACAGGCTGATCCGCTGGATGCAGTTCGCCGCGGGCGCTTTTTTCCAGCCACCACTGGATACGGCGGAGAAAGGCTGCTGGCGTCCATGTGCGCATGGTTACGGACGCTGGCTCGAAATACAGGCACAAGCTCGCGGGCGCACCCGGCATACCCAGATTTTGATGCATCAGGACCGGGAAATCCTGACGTAGCGCCAAGACTTCGATCAGCCTTTTGGGGTCGCCATGTACACACAACGCCAGATGCTCACGGTAATGAATGCCGACTGTATTCTTTGCCGGCACACCGTCACACACCACCTCAACGATCAGGTATTCGATTGTGGGGGCGCCTTCTACGGGATGCCGCAACAGTTGAATCAATGAATAGTCGCGTTGGCGCTGGATCGCGCCGAACAATGTGCGGGCACGCGGAATGGTCAGTCCGTCGACGTTATCAACCGCCACGACGTCTGGCAGATCGTGGTACAAGTTGCCCATCAGCCTGCTCGCGGAGGCGGTGATGTGATTATGGCTGGCGCGCCGATGGAGATCGAACGCTTCCATGTGATTCCATATCTGCCAACCTCAAAAATAATCGGTTCAGGCTTTTTCGTGTTTGGCTCTTCCATCGTGACCAGGAATTTCCGCCCGTTTACTTCCCTCAGATAACGCTCATACGCCTTGCGGGCCTGGATATGCGGCGGCTGTACCTGCTCGTATGATTCCTTTGCATCCGGGATCGGTTTGCTGCAACTGACGATGTAAGCATCTGGTTTGCCCATCCGCAGCAAGTCCTTCACAAGCGACGCAGGGTCGGTTTCACTTTTGCCTTTTTCTTCATTCAATGCTCGATAGCTGCAATGATGCGGGATATTGAACAAGTCCCATGCCAAACGATCGTTGTTCCTATGGTGCCGCGTTACCCTGACGATCTCTTCCAGATCACCATATTCGGCATCGCCAATTTCCAGATAGTCGTAAATCTCGCCATCGGCATTGAAACGCACGTTGAACATCAATGCGGCACTGTTGCGGATAATGTCGCCTTCGTCACAGTGTTTGATGAAGGGAGAATGGCTGAAGAACTCCACATCATCGTTTTTCAGCGTAAACCCCGGCACAACCGTGCCAGCATCGATGAAGAGGTGATCGCGAGCAGATGCTGGTTCACCGCGATCTTTCAACCGTGGCTCCAGCCAATCGGTCAGTGTTCGCGGCTTCGAGAAAACGAGAATGTCCTTGCCTTCCAGCAAACGATGTCGCGCTTCTTGGCGGAGCAAGATATGTTCATCGGACTGATGATCTTTGTCCGCATTTTCAAGCAACATGGCTGCGGGCACCCACAACTCACGAATCTTGATACGTCCATTACCTTGGTATTTCTTCGCATGTTGCAGCTCGAAAAACTCGGTGCTGCCCTGAATATGGTCGAGGTCGGCGTGCGTGAACGCGACCACATCGAAGTAGTCGCGTTTGACGGCTTCCAGATCATCCCTGAGTCGTGTTTTGAGATCGATTTCGGGGGTACCCGTGTCTTCTGCCTTGTCGCGATGACAAAAGTCAAACAGGACACGACGCCCTTTCGACAGGACAATCTGGACTGTGTCGCCATTGCCAACGGGATAGAAAATAACTTGGTGCGAGTCTGCCACAATGTTCTCCTGATATAAATATGCCAAGGATGGTCGTACCATATATAGTGCTCCAGCGGATGTCAACAACTATATGTAGTGTTCCGTGGTTGTGGTGTGTGCTGTGGTTTTTTGCCGACAATTCTCGATGTGTCGACTTGGCGCGACTGTCCTGAGTATTTTCAGTTCGTTAATTAAAGTATCCTTCGTGATACACTACAGTGTATTCTGAGTCTTGAAGATAACATTATGCCCACTCCTCACTACCCGCCGCCCGCCGTCCTGCGGGTGCTGCGCACGCTGGGCGGAGATATCCGCGAGGCTCGGCTGCGACGGCGATTGACGATGCAGATCGTCGCCGAGCGCGCGTTTACCAGCCGGGCCACCCTGCAACGGATCGAAAATGGCGATCCGGGCGTTGGCATGGGCATCTATGCGGCGGTATTGCAGGCGTTAGGACTTCTGGAACGGCTGGATCAACTCGCAAATCCCGCCAACGATCCGGTCGGACAGGCACTGGCCTCGGCGCGAACCCCCAAGCGCGTGCGCATACCCCGCATGGCGGAAAAACAAAATGACGCCGATTGAAGTTCACATCGACCTGGACGGTCGCGCGCGTCCCTTGGGCACCCTGCGCCGCCAGGCGTCGCGCCGGGGGGAGACCGTTACCTTTGAATATGACGCGGCCTGGCTTGCCGATCCGCGCCGGTTTGCGATCGAACCGGCCTTGCCCTTGACGCGGGGCGTCTTCGCGCCTGCCACGGGGCGCGCCCTGTTCGGCGCCATCGGCGACTCGGCGCCGGATACCTGGGGACGGCGCCTGATGCAGCGCGCCGAACGCCGAACAGCCAAGAACATGAATCGCCCGGTGCACTCCCTTGGCGAACTCGATTATCTGCTGGGCGTCACCGACGCCACCCGGCTGGGCGCATTGCGTTTTCGTCGGCAAGGGGAGACGGAATTCCAGACGCCGAACCGCGAAGGCGTGCCGACACTGGTCGATCTGGGCCGTCTGCTGCACATCACCGAGCGTTTGTTGCGCGATGAAGAGACCGAGGAGGACTTTCGGCTGATCTTTGCGCCGGGATCGTCCCTGGGCGGCGCACGCCCCAAGGCTTCGGTCATCGACGCGCGCGGGCGTCTGGCAATCGCCAAGTTTCCCAGGGAGAACGACGGTTACAGCATCGAAACCTGGGAGGAAATCGCGCTTCGCCTTGCCGAACGGGCGGGGATCGAGACGGCCCGGCACCAGCTCCTCACGGTTGCCGGCAAGCCGGTGTTATTGTCCTGCCGTTTCGATCGCATCGGCAAAAAACGGATTCCCTTCCTGTTGGCCATGTCCGTGAGCGGCGCCCGCGATGGCGAGCGCGGCAGCTATCCCGAATTGGTCGATCTGCTGGCGGGCTTTGGCGCGCGGGCCAAGGCCGACGCGACGCAGCTATACCGCCGCGTGGCTTTCAACGTGCTGGTCTCCAATGTCGACGACCATCTGCGCAACCACGGTTTCCTGTGGGCCGGGCCGGGCGGGTGGATACTGTCGCCCGCTTACGACCTCAACCCCACGCCAGTCGACGAAAAAGCGCGCATCTTGGCAACCAATATCGACCTGGACGAAGGTACCTGTTCCATCGACCTCCTGCAAAGCGCGGCGATCTATTTTGGCCTCTCCCCGGCGCAGGCGCGCGCCATTGTCCAGGAAGTGGCGCGGGTCACGCAGTCGTGGCAGGCGGTGGCCCGCGAAGCCGGCGTCAAGGCAACCGGGATCGACCGCATGGCCAGCGCCTTCGAGCACGACGACCTTCAGGCCGCGCTGAAACTTTGAGTTTTTGGACAGGTTCTTATCCGGCAACGCGCGCAGCAACTCGCCCGGATACGAACCGCGACGCCACGCCCACCGACGGATGAAGCCGTCAGCCGCGATCGAAATCCCCGCGAATTCGACCGATTTCGGGCGGGACAGCGACGCATGGCGTTGTTAGCCTTGTCTCCATTGCAATTCAGTTTCGGGGAGACGCCATGCAACAGACTCAACCGGGCTTGCCCGCCTCGCCCTCTGGCGCGGAGGCTTTTGACGCCGCGGAAAATTCTGATCCGTCTGGCACCGCCGATACCTTCGTCTGGATCGAAGAGCATGCTTGGCTCTATAAGCTTCTCAAAAGCCCCCAGAACCGTTCCCCCACGTTCCGTTTGCCCGACCTCCTGAGCGCCTGCGTCTCCGCGACGCTGGCCGCGCCGAACGGCATTCATGCTCTATTCGAATACCTTGGCACCCGGCTCGTATTGCGTGACCCGGACACCGTCCGCCGGCGCGAAACCATGTGGCGCCACCAGTACATATTGCTGCAAACCTTGCAGCGCTCGCCAATGAACCGGCATCCCAATCCGAAATTCCAGCTCGACCAGCTCACCACCGCGGCAGTGGCGCTCTGCCGCGAAGCCGATCCATCAGGCGCCACGGTGCTGAAACATGCCCGGCGCAACATGGCGCAACGAGCGCGCGCCCAGCCGCCCAGTCCGGCTTCCGGATGAATTCGTTTCGAGTATTTGTCCATATGGCCCGTTCCGACCCGCTGATGTCCTGACCCGCCGAATCACCTCGCCTGCTCGTCACAGGCCTACCCGTTGCCCACCCCCCCGCTTCGGTTTCTCGACCCGGATAAATGCCTGTCACGCGATCCGGTTCAAAGAGGTGATTCGTGCTCCCGCTTGTTCCATCCTGCCGCATCCCCGCGCCTCCCATGGCAAAGCCCCTGCCCGCGCCGCCTCCGGTTTTCGCACGGCTGGCGGGCGCTTTCGCCGCGGTGTGCCTTTGTGGCTGTGCCCAGCCGCCAAAAGCGGACGCCGTGGAAGAGACACATAAAGCGGTCCTGCCCCGCCTGTTGG
>JAISWQ010000077.1 GCA_031271025.1 Zoogloeaceae bacterium
CAGGCGCGTAGCCGCGCCGGTTGAGAAAGACGAGGCTTTGCTCCCCCGCCATCAGGCGCGCGCCCAGCGCCGCGAGCAGCGGGGCGGAAAGCCCGTCCTCCAGTTTGGCGTTGCGGGTATCGACAAGACGAATGGCGGGGAGCCGTGCCGCCGTCGCCGCGCGGTTCCTGAGGGTGAGCAGGCGATAACCGCCGCGCCGCGCTTCCCTTGCCCGCGCCCAGCTTTCCAGACTGGGCGTCGCCGAACCCAGTACGACGGGAATCCCCAGATCCCGCGCCCGGAACACGGCGAGATCGCGGGCTGAATAGCGGGCGCCCTCCTGCTGTTTGTAAGAAGGATCATGTTCCTCGTCGACCACGATCAACCCCAGATCGGGGAGCGGGGCAAACACGGCAAGCCGGGTGCCCGCCACGACGCGCGCCGCGCCGGAAGCCGCCGCCCGCCAGGCGCGTTCGCGCGCGGCTTCGGCCAGATCGCTGTGCAGCATGACGACGCCCGCCTCCGGGAAACGGCCACGAATGCGCGCTTCCAGTTGCGGGGTCAGATTGATTTCCGGGGTGAGCAGCAGACACTGGCGGCCGGCGGCCAGTTTCGCTTCGATCAGACGCAGATAGACTTCGGTCTTGCCACTGCCGGTGACGCCGAAAAGCAAAAAAGGCGCATACCCCGTAACGGGTGCGTCAGGCGCGCCAAGCACGGCGGCCACAGCGGCAGCCTGTTCAGCGGTCAGCGGCAGCGCGGGATCGGCGGCGTTCTGGACCACACGGGTGGTTTTCGGCGCGCGACGCTGGGGCGCGTGGAGCTTCTGGAGCGCGGGCGGCAAGGCGCGGAGCAGGAGTTCGCCCAAAGAAGCCTGATAATAGGTGCTGGCAAACACGCACAGGCGCAGCAGATCGGCAGGCAGGGGGGCGTCTTCCAGTAATTCCAGCGCCGCCTTGAGCTGCTCTGGCGGCAGTTCGCTGCTGTCGCGGACAGCGACGATAACGCCGATTTTCTCGCCACGCCCAAAGGGCACGCGCACGCGCTTCCCCGGCGCCGGGGGCAAGGCGGCGCTTTCCGGCGAGCGGTAATCGAACAGGCGCTGAAGCGGAAGATCCAGCGCGACACAAAGAATCTGCATTTGGAAGCGTTTGTTACAGTGGTTTCTCGCAAAACCGCGCCAAGTCCTTGTCGGCTCAGGTGTTTTTGCGCTTATCCTCAAAACCTGTGGATAATTTTGTGGAAAATCAGGGAAAAAGCCTGCCAAATACGCGGGGAACAAGCGATTACCTTACCCTGCCCAAAAAATAGACAAAAACGAAAATCATTTGAAATCATGTGGTTATGAACATCCCGCCCAAATGTGTCAGGCCGAAAACAGATAAAGACATCATTTTTTGAGGTTTCGATGATTTTGTGCATAAATCAAGGGCAATGGCGAAAAAAAGAGGCTCAACCCTAACACATTGCGCCGTTCTCTGGCGTGTTCTGGAAAATATGGGGGAGTACCTGAAAGTGGAAAAGGGCGATGCATCCTCCATTCTGTTTGTCACAATCGAGGCGCGTAGCGCCGTAGCAATCCAGGGGCGAGAGAGGGTGCCGTTCCCTCCGGCGCAGCCGCAAATTTTTTCTGTCTCCTGCCTCCTGCCTCCTGCCCTACAGATCCCATCCCAGACCGACGCCGCCGGATTTTTCGTTGCCACTGAAGGCTGCGCCGATGGAGAGCGTGGCGTTTTTGCCGATGCGGCGGCCAAAGCCCATCGACACCGCCTGCTTGCCACCCTGAAAGCCGACACCGACGGCGATTCGACCGCGTTCGCTGGGCATGGCGGCGTTGATCGCCATGTTGAGCATTGCCGCGCTCATCGCGCCTTGCCGATCTATGCGCGTGTCCAGGCGACGCACATCCTGTTTCAGATCGGAAAAGCGCCAGTCGGTATAGGCCTTGGAGGCGGCGATGCTCGCCGCCGAGCCGCTGGCGACCTGCGTATCGGTATAGGCGTTGGCCGTGAAGAGGGTCGAGGCAGCGGAAGCGGCGACCTGCGTGTCGGTGTAAGCCTGGTCGGCGGCGCTGTTGCTGGCGACTTGCGTGTCGGTGTAGGCTCGGTCGACTTGGCGGGAACGCCCGGAATACGGGAACGGCTTGCGGCTTGCGAAGTGTGGCGCTCGAATCCATCTTTTCAGGCATTTCCTGAATTTCCTGCAACCTCATGACAGCCCGCGAAAACGGCGGAAAACGTTCGCCAGTATCCTACATTCCGTCATACCACGTTATTTATCCAGACGGGCGCAATGACGAAGTGGGGGGGATGGGCACAGCGATCCGTCTCTCGCAATGACGATGGCGTGGAAAACCGCGCAGGAAAACCAGAGATTATGAACAGTTTTTTACGAAACCTGGCAGTCGCCTTGCCTGTTTCAATTTTCTGTTCTTTCGTAGTTGTGACACTGGCCGGAGTTACAATGTGCCCCTTCCATTTTTCCCCGGAAAAGATCATGCGCCCTTATTTTCTCCAACCCTGTTGTGCCGTATTGCTGCTTGCGTTTCTGGGCGGCTGTGGCGTTGATACGGCGACCACTGCCGCAGCCGTGGCCAAGCTCAAGGCGGAAGAACTCAAGGCCGCGCAGCAGCAGAAGGAACGCGCCGAGAAAAAGCTGGAAGAACTCAACCAGATCACCCAGGAACGCCTGCAAAACGCCGACACCACCGAAACCGGCAACGCGCCCTGAACGCACCCCATGACCGAAGAAATCCTCATCAATTTTTCCCTGGCGGAAACCCGCGTCGCCATCATGGCACAGGGAGTGGCGCAGGAACTGCATATCGAGCGCGCCGTCAGCCGGGGGCTGGTGGGTAATATCTACCTGGGCCAAGTCAGCCGCATCCTGCCGGGAATGCAGTCGGCCTTCATTGATATCGGCCTGGAACGCACCGCCTTTCTCCACGTCGCCGACATCTGGCAGCCGCGTGAACCGCCCGGAGAAAACGGGCGTTGCGAGAAGCCCATCGAAAAGATTCTGAGCGAAGGCCAGAACCTGATGGTGCAGGTCACCAAGGACCCGCTGGGCAGCAAAGGCGCGCGGCTGGCAACGCAAATTTCGCTCGCCGGACGCATGCTCGTCTATCTGCCGCAGGAAAAGCACATCGGCGTTTCCCAGCGCATCGAGGACGCCGCCGGACGCGAATCGCTGCGCAGCCGCCTCACCGCGCTGACGCCGGAAGATGAGGAAGGCGGTTTCATCGTGCGCACGATGGCGGAAAATGCTACCGACGATCAACTGGCTGTCGACATCGCCTATCTGCGCAAACTCTGGTGCGACATCCGCGAAAAGGCGCGCGTTTCCAGCGCGCCCACGCTGCTCTATCAGGAACTGCATCTGGGACAACGGGTCCTCCGCGATCTGGTCAGCGACACCACCAGTTGCATCATGGTGGATACGCCGGAAGCCTTCCACAAACTCCAGAGCTTCGCGGCCCAATACATGCCCGCCGTCACGCCCCTGCTCGCCCTGCATTCCGGCGTTCGTCCGCTCTTTGAGCAATACGGCGTGGAAGATGAAATCGAAAAGGCGCTGGCACGACGGGTCGACCTGAAATCCGGCGGCTATCTCATCATCGACCAGACCGAGGCCATGACCACGATAGACGTCAATACCGGTAGCTTCGTCGGAGTGCGCAACTTTGACGACACCGTCTTCAAGACCAATCTGGAAGCCGCGCAGGCCATCGCCCGCCAGCTTTGCCTCCGCAATCTGGGGGGCATCATCATTGTCGACTTCATCGACATGGACAACCCGGAACACCGGCAGGCGATGCTGGCCGCCTTCAACAAGGCGCTGGCGCGTGACCATACCCAGCTCACAGTCAATGGCTTTACCGCGCAGGGACTGGTGGAAATGACCCGCAAACGTACCCGCGAATCGCTCGCGCATGTGCTTTGCGAAACCTGTCCTACCTGCGGCGGACGCGGTGAAATCAAGACGGCGCACACGGTCACTTACGAGATTCTGCGCGAATTGCTGAGGGAATCCCGTCAGTTCGACGCGCTCGAATATCGGGTCATCGCCTCGCCGCAGGTGATCGACCTGTTTCTGGATGAGGAATCGCAGGCGCTCGCCACCCTTTCCGACGCCATCGGCAAAACCGTTTCCCTACAGGCGGAAACCAGCTACGGTCAGGAACAGTATGACATCGTGCTGTTATGACCATGCGGTTCGCGCGAGGTGTGATTGATCACACCCGTTCGCGTGTAAAAGAGCTGCCCCCCTGCGCGCTCTACGTGCACATTCCCTGGTGCATCAAAAAATGTCCGTATTGCGACTTCAATTCGCACGCGCTCGCGGACGCGCTGCCGGAAGCCAATGATCTCGCGGCACTCCTGGCCGATCTGGACAGCGCCCGTTCCCTGCTTTCCGGGCGCACCTTTGCGAGCGTCTTTTTTGGCGGCGGCACACCCAGCCTGCTGGCTCCGGCCACCGTCGGCACGCTGCTGACACATCTCTCCGCGCAAGGTCTGCTCACGACGGATGCGGAAATCACCCTGGAAGCCAATCCCGGCACCCTGACCGAGGCGCTGGGAGAAGAAAAACTCACCGGCTTTCGCGCGGCAGGCGTCAATCGTCTGTCGCTGGGCATCCAGAGTTTTCAGGACGCGCCGCTGGCCGCGCTGGGACGCATCCACGATGGCCGCGCGGCACGGCAGGCGGTGGCGCTGGCAACCCGTATCTTTGCCCGCGTCAATCTGGATCTGATGTACGGTTTGCCGGGACAGGGCACGGTCGCGGCGGCGCTGGACGATGTGGAAACGGCGCTATGCTTTGCCCCGCAACACCTTTCCTGTTACCAGCTCACTCTGGAGCCGAACACCCGCTTTGCCGCCTTCCCCCCCCCCAACCTGCCGGATGAGGATCAAACCGCCGACATGGGCGACGCCCTTGCGGCACGCCTTGCCGCCGCAGGCTATCAGCATTACGAAACCTCGGCCTGGGCACAGCCTGGCGGGACATGCCGGCACAATCTCAATTACTGGCGTTTCGGCGATTACCTGGGGATAGGCGCGGGCGCGCACAGCAAACTGACCCGTCTTGCGCCGGAAGCGGCAGGCGGCCTTGCCGTTTTCCGCGCGGCACGCCCGCGCAATCCCGCGATTTACCGCGCCCAGGCGACGACACCCGCCGCCTGGACGGAAGTGCCTGCCGACGAACGTCCGTTCGAGTTCCTGTTGAACGCCCTGCGCCTTGCCGAAGGGTTTACACCCGCGCATTACGCAGCCCGAACCGGTCTGCCCTTTGCCGATTTGCTGCCCCGCTTGCAGACTGCGGAAGCCGCCGGATTGCTCACGTGCACTCCGGAGCGCGTGGTGCCAACAGCGCAGGGCCGCCGCTTCCTGAATCGCCTGTTGACCCTGCTGACTTGATATGCCACCGCCTTGTTTCGTCTGTTGATCGTAAAACCAACTCCGGTTTGAAACCCCGCCTGTGGGAAAGGTGCGGAGGTCGGGACTTTCTTGTGCGCCTGTCCAGACGCCAGATGAAGCCTTCCCGTCCCGCCACCATGCCCGCGCTGCTCGAGGGTGTCTTCATGCGCTTCGCCATGCTCGAAACCCTTGAGCACTATTCCCCTGAGCAACTCAGAACCTTTGCCGATTCCTTCCTGCATGCGCAGCAATATTACGCGGGGGAACAAGGTGTGTAGATACCCATGCCTTCAGGCCGGGGTTTCGACCTTCGCACCGATTCTTCCGGGCGGGGTTTCAAACCGGAGTTAGTTTTACGATGACGGCCAGATTCAGCCATGTTGCGGATTTCCTTGTGGCGCGAAGCGTTCCAGCACATGGCGGCTCATGCTTTTGGCGAGTTCTTCCTCGCCATGGAAAATCATGCCCACGCCTTCGCCGCGCAGGAGTTGCGCCTCTTCGTCGTTGTGGGTGCGGACGACAATCTCTATGCCGGAATTGAGGGTGCGGGCGATTTCCGTCATGCGGCGCACGTTGAGGGTATCGGGCGTGGCGATCGCGAGCAGGGCGGCGTGGGCGATGTGCGCCTGGATCAGGGTGCCCGGCTCGGTTGCGTCGCCATAGACGGCGGCCAGTCCCTGCGCGCGCAGGTCTTCCACGGTTTCACGGGTTTGTTCAACCACCACATAGGGAATGGCGGCTTCCTTCAGATCCCTGGCGATGTGGCGTCCCACCCGGCCAAAACCGACCAGCACCACTTGTCCCCGCAGGTATTTCTGGTCGGTGCTCGTCGGCAATTGCGCAAACGGGTCTTCGCGCTGGTTGAGGCTGCGCGCAAGGGCGGAGCGTTGCAGCAGCCAGTCCTGCAGGGGCTTGATGGCGGCAAAGAGCAGGGGATTCAGGGCAATGGAAATCAGGGCGCCGGCGAGGATGAGGTTCATGCTTTCCTGGGAAGCCAGCCCCAGCGCCAAACCCAATCCGCCCAGAATGAAAGAAAACTCGCCGATCTGCGCAAGGCTTGCGGCGACGGTGAGCGCCGTGTTGAGCGGATAGCGAAAACCCAGTACCAACGCCGCTGCCGCCAGCGACTTGCCCAGAATAATGATGAGAACGGTAAGAAGCACCTTGAGGGGCGCTTCCCTGAGAACGCCGGGATCAAACAGCATCCCCACCGCAACAAAGAAGAGTACGGAAAAGGCGTCGCGCAGAGGCAGGGATTCCTCGGCGGCACGCTGGGAAAATTCCGATTCCCGCATGACCATGCCCGCGAAAAAAGCGCCCAGCGCGAAGGAAACGTGAAAGATCACCGCCGCGCCATAGGCAATGCCGATGGCAGTGGCAATAACGGAAAGGGTGAACAGTTCGCGCGAGCCGGTGCGCGCTACCTGCCACAGCAGCCAGGGAATCACCCGCCGTCCAGCAAAAAGCATCACAAAGATGAAGGTGGAAATATAAAAAAGGGTGTAGGCGATGGCACTGGTCAGCGATTGCTCGCCTTCACCAGCCGCTGCGCCGGAGTCGCTCCCCAGCACACCTGCGAGCGGCGGGAGCAGAACCAGAATCAGCACGGTCGCCAGGTCTTCCACAACCAGCCAGCCGACGGCGATGCGTCCGTTCATGCTATCCAGCACGCCGCGCGCTTCCAGCGCCTTCAGGAGCACGACGGTACTCGCGCAGGAAAGCGAAAGACCAAAAACGAAGGCATGTCCCCATGACCAGCCCCAGAGGATGGCGAAGAGCGCGCCCAGTATCGTCGCCATTCCCATCTGCGCCACCGCGCCAGGAATGGCGATGCGCTTGACGGCCAAAAGATCACGCAGGGAAAAATGCAGTCCCACCCCGAACATCAGCAGCATGACGCCGATTTCGGAAAGCTGCTGGGCAATTTCCACATCCGCCACGAAACCGGGAGTGGCAGGACCAATCAGAATACCGGCGACGAGATAACCCACAAGCGCGGGCAGGCGCAGCCGTTCGGCAACAAAACCCAGCACAAGGGCAAAGCCAAACCCGGTAGCCAGGGTGGTGATGAGAGAAAGTTCGTGTTCCATGCGCGGTGTCGTCTGGAGAGCGGAAAAGAAAAAGTCCTCGAATTCTCGCATGTTTTGCCGTGAATTCGCGCATGTGCCTTATCTTGTGGGTGCAACCCAAAGAGGTGGAAATTTCGTCATTGCGAGGAGCAAAGCGACGAAGCCATCCCAAAAAACGCATGGATTGCCACGGGGCTTACGCCCCTCGCAATGACAAAAATGGGGGTCGAACCCCCCTCGGCCGCCACTTTGGATTGCCCCCCCGATTTCCACCAGCGGCATATAATGCGCGAGTTTTTCGCATGTTGGCCGAATGGGGAACGTTCGGCGTACTTCGTACTCACAAAAAGGAGACGGTTTTATGCGCGCGGTTATGGTGGCGAATCCCAAGGGGGGCGTTGGAAAGACAACGCTGGCAACCAATCTGGCAGGCTATTTCGCCAACAAGGGCAGGACCGTCAGTCTCTGCGACCTTGACCGGCAGCAATCCTCGTTGCGCTGGATTGCCTTCCGCGACGAGCGTCTGGCGTCCATTACCGGCTACTATGCCGGCAACCAGATGCTCATCAGTCTGCCCAGAGAACCCGATTGGGTGGTGCTGGACGCGCCTGCCGGGTTTCAGGGCTACAAGCTGGATGACTACATGCGGGCAGTGGATCGCGTCATCATTCCTGTCGTGCCTTCCATCTTCGATATGGCGGCAACGGAGGATTTCCTCAACACCCTGAAACGCGATCTGGGTGGACGCGCCGCCAAAATCGGCATCGTCGCCATGCGCATAGACCCACGTACCCGCGCTGCCGGAATGCTGGACGAATTCCTCAAGCACTTCCAGATTCCGCTGCTGGCAAACCTCAGAAGCACCCAGAACTACGTCAATGTCGCCGCCATCGGGCAGACGATTTTTGATCCTCCACACGCGCGCAACAAGCGTGATGTGGAACAGTGGGCGCAACTCCTGAACTGGCTGGAAGAAGCCTGAGCGGCCAGCGCGTCTGAAACCAGGTAATGCTGTTGGAAACATGATTTTTTCACCGCCAGATGGCGGCGCGGTTTTTCTTTGGCGGAATTTTTCCCCGGCTTTCCTTCAAAACGATTCTCCATGTTCATTCACGCCCTTGATCCCGTTGCGCTCTCTTTCGGGCCAATTGCCATTCGCTGGTATGGCGTCATGTATTTTGTCGCGTTCCTGCTTGCCTTTTTTTTACTGCAACGGCGGCAGGTGCTGGCGAAAGATGTGCTGGAAGACTTGCTCTTCTGGCTTTTTCTCGGCGTCATCCTCGGTGGGCGACTGGGAGAGGCGCTCTTTTACCAACCCGCCTATTTTGCACAGCAACCTCTGGAAATCTTCAAGATCTGGCGCGGCGGCTTGAGTTTTCACGGCGGTTTTCTCGGCGTTCTTTTCGCCGCCTGGCTATGGGCGCGCAAGAACGGCATGAACTGTCTGGAACTCATGGACAAAATCGCGCCGGTCGTACCGCTGGGGCTGATGCTGGGCCGGCTGGGCAACTTCATCAATGGCGAACTGTGGGGACGTCTCGCGCCGCCTGATCTTCCCTGGGCGATGATTTTCCCGCTGGCGGGCGATGCGCAACCACGCCATCCCGTACAGCTTTATCAGGCCAGCCTTGAAGGCGCATTACTTTTTTTCCTGCTCTGGTTTTATTCCGCCAAACCCCGCCCGCGCGGCGCGGTTTCCGGGTTTTTTCTGCTCGGATATGGCATTTTTCGCTGCGGCGCTGAATTTTTCCGGGAGCCGGATCGCGGCATCTTCGGTCAATCCTATTCAGTCAGCATGGGGCAATGGCTGTCGCTGCCGATGATTCTCTGCGGATTCTGGCTGCTCTGGCAGGCACGGCGCGTTTTGCGTGCCGACGCCTGAACGCCCGCTTTTTCGTTTGCGCCCACGCGCGACTCGGTTACAATCTTCTCTCCTTATGAAGGGGGAAACTTCCATGATTACCGGTTCCATCGTCGCCATTGCGACCCCCATGTTCCCTGACGAACGGCTGGATTTTTCCGCCCTGAAAAAACTGGTGGATTTTCACGCGGCGGAAGGTACGGATGCCATCGTGGTGGTTGGGACCACCGGCGAATCGCCCACGGTCAACGTGGACGAACACTGCGCCCTGATCCAGACCGTGGTGGAACAGGCCGCAGGCCGCCTGCCGGTGATTGCGGGTACCGGCGCGAATTCCACGGCGGAAGCCATTGAACTCACCCGTTTTGCCAAAAAGGCGGGCGCGGACGCCACCCTTTCCGTGGTGCCCTACTACAACAAGCCGACACAGGAAGGTATCTACCAACACTTTCGCGCCATTGCCGAAGCCGAAGATTTGCCGCTCATCCTCTACAACGTGCCGGAACGCACGAAGGCGGACATGAAAAATGACACGACTTTGCGCCTTGCCGAAATTCCCAACATCATTGGCATCAAGGACGCCACTGGCGACCTTGGCCGCGCCACCGACCTCATCGCCCGCGCGCCGGAAGGTTTCGCCCTCTACAGCGGCGATGACATGAGCGCCACTGCGGCCATGTTGCTGGGCTTTCATGGCGTGATTTCCGTGACCGCCAACGTCGCGCCGCGCCAGATGCACGAACTGGCCGTTGCCGCCATGACGGGGGACGTCGCCACGGCGCGGGAGCGCCATTTCCGCTTGCAGCTTTTACACCGTGACCTTTTCTGCGAGGCCAATCCCATTCCCGTCAAATGGGCGCTTGCCCGTCTTGGCCTGATACCGGAGGGCATTCGCCTGCCGCTCACCCCCTTGAGCGCCAACGAACAGGCCAAAGTAAGCGCGGCGCTTGCCGCCGCTGGTCTCATTTCCTGATTCTGGAGTTCCCCTGTCCATGTCGTATCCTGTCCTTGTTCGTACCCCCTGCGCCATCGCCGCGCTCACTCTGATCCTGAGCGGTTGCGCGGGCAGTATCATCCCGGAAACCAAGAAGGTTGATTACAAATCCGCCGGACGCGCGCCCACGCTGGAAGTGCCGCCCGATCTGACCCAGCTTTCCCGCGATGACCGTTTCGTCGTGCCTGATTTTTCCAGCAAGGGGCAGGCCACCTTCTCCGAATACAGCGCCGAACGCGCGCCAGGCGCCGAAGGCGCGCAGGCAAGCGTGGTGCTGCCCAATATTCCCAACATGCGTGTGGAACGCGCCGGCAACCAGCGTTGGCTGGTGGTGACGGCTCCCGCCGACAAGCTCTGGGATTCCGTCCGGGATTTCTGGCAGGAACTGGGTTTCATCATCACGGTGGAAGCGCAGGAAGCAGGCATCATGGAAACCGATTGGGCAGAAAATCGCGCCAAGATTCCCGATGACATCATCCGCAATACCATCGGTAAGCTCTTCGATTCCCTCTATTCCACCGGCGAACGCGACAAATTCCGTACCCGCTTCGAGCCGGGCGCCACACCGGGAACGACCGACATTTTCATCAGCAACCGGCGCATGGAAGAGGTTTACACCTCCAAGGCGCAGGACGACACCCGCTGGCAGCCCGCGCCGCCTGACGCTGAACTGGAAGCGGAAATGCTGCGTCGCCTGATGGTGCGGCTGGGGACGGACGAAAAACGTGCCGAAGCCGCCCTCGCCGTGACCGCGCAGGGCGAAGAACGTGCCCGGCTTCTCAAGGCAGGGGACGGTTCCGGCGAACTGGAAATCCAGGATCGTTTCGACCGCGCCTGGCGGCGGCTGGGGCTGGCGCTGGATCGCGTCGGCTTCACTGTGGAAGACCGTGACCGCAGCCAGGGGATTTATTTCGTGCGCTACGTCGACCCGGAAACCGATCTGCCGCAGAAAAAGGAAGGATGGCTCTCCAGACTGGCGTTCTGGCAGGGTTCCAGCAAGAAGGAAGCGCAGCCGCGCTATCGCATCCATGTACAGGATGGCGGCACGGAAATCACCCGCGTACAGGTTTTTACCCCGGAAGGCGGTGTTGCCCGCAACGAAACCGCCCGCAAAATCCTGAGCCTTCTGCACGAACAACTCAAATAAGGCACACGACGCGTTTGTGTCTGCCTGCCCACTTGCGCTATTTTCAGCAGGACGCTTGCCGCCCGCAGGCGTCCTGTTTTCATGCATTCATCGTGTGCGTCCGCCTGTTGTCCAACTCGGTTAGAATCGCACCTCTTGTTTTCTGTGCCCAAGGAGCGCGCTCATGCGTATCGTTTGTCTTGATCTGGAAGGGGTTCTGGTTCCTGAAATCTGGATCGAATTTGCCCAACGGACTGGTATTACTGAGCTGAAACGCACCACACGGGATGAGCCGGATTACGACAAGCTGATGACCTATCGGCTTGACCTCCTGAAACGGCACAAGCTGGGTTTGCCGGACATCCAGAAAGTTATCGCCGAAATGGATCCGCTTCCTGGCGCAAAAGCCTTTCTGGATGCACTGCGCGTGGATTATCAACTGGTCATCCTTTCCGATACCTTCTACGAGTTTGCTCATCCCCTGATGCGGAAACTGGGCTGGCCGACGCTTTTCTGCCACAGTCTGGAGACCGATAGGGCAGGTTTCGTTACCACTTACCGGCTGCGAATGCCCAACCAGAAAAAGGAAGCCGTGCAACGCTTCAAGGAACTCAGATTCACGGTGGTCGCGGCGGGGGATTCCTACAACGATACCGCCATGCTGAAAGAGGCCGATGGCGGCATTCTCTTTTCCCCGCCGGAAAATGTCGTCCAGGAATTTCCCCAGTTCCCGGTTGTGCGCACCTACGACGCTTTGCGCCGAGAAATCGATGCCGCCTTTGTCCGTGCGGCGCAAGGCGAACGCACAGCGCAGTTTTAGCGCGGATTATCCAGCGATTGCCATTCAGGAAACACCCGGATCAAATCCAGCGTCATAAACACGAGCGCAGCAAACATGGGGCAATCCGGCTACGCCATGAATGGATGCCGTTTCAGGATGGTTTCCGCGCGTTCGGGGCCGGTGGAAACGATGTCGATGGGCACGCCGCACAGGGCTTCCAGCCGGTCGAGATAGGCGCGGGCATGGGCGGGCAGGTCTTCCCAGTGTTTGACGCCCGCCGTGCTTTCCTGCCAGCCGGGCAGGGTTTCGTAAATTGGCTGGCAGCGGGCGACTTCATCCGCGCCGATTGGCAAAAGATCCAGGGATTTGCCTTCCACTTCATAGCCGACGCAAATCTTGAGGCTGGCAAGGCCGTCCAGCACGTCCAGTTTGGTGATGCACAGGCCAGTGAGACCGTTGATGCGGGCGGAACGGCGTAAAAGCGCGGCGTCGAACCAGCCGCAACGGCGCTTGCGTTTGGTTACTGTGCCGAATTCCTGCCCCTTGCCCGACATCTGGAAACCAGGCGTGCCTGCGGTTTCAATATCCAGTTCGGAGGGAAAGGGGCCGCCGCCGACACGGGTACAATAGGCTTTGGTGATGCCCAGCACGTAATGCAGCATGGCAGGGCCGATACCACAACCGGCAGCAACCTGGCCCGCCACACAATTGCTGGACGTCACGAAGGGGTAAGTACCGTGATCGATGTCCAGAAGGCTGCCCTGCGCGCCTTCAAAGAGCAGGTTTTGCCCGTTCTGGTTGAGCGCGTAGAGGGCATCGGAAACATCCGTCACCATCGGTTTGATCCGTTCGCCGTTGGCGAGCGCATTCGCTTCCACGGCGGCGACATCCAACGGCGGGGCATTCAGATAACGGGTCAGCACGAAGTTGTGGTAATCCATCACTTCGGCGAGTTTTTCGGAAAAACGTTCCGGGTAAAAGAGGTCATAAACCCTGAGACCGCGCCGCGCCACCTTGTCTTCGTAGGCGGGGCCTACGCCCTTGCCGGTGGTGCCGATCTTGTTGTCCAGCGTCTTTTTCGCCTCCCGCGCCAAATCCAGCGCGGAATGATAGGGCAGGATCAGCGGACAACCGGGACTGACATGCAGACGGCTTTTGACTTCGATGCCGCCCGCTTCCAGCCGCGCGATCTCACCCTCTTTCCCCAGAAGATGCTCGATGTCCAGCACCACGCCGTTGCCGATGAAGCATTGCACGCCGCGCACGATGCCGGAGGGCACGAGATTGAGCTTGTATTCGGTCTTGCCGATCACCAGCGTGTGCCCGGCGTTGTGTCCGCCCTGAAAGCGCACGACGCCGCCTGCCTGATCGGTAAGCCAGTCTACGATCTTGCCTTTGCCTTCGTCGCCCCACTGGGTGCCGACAACCACTACGTTTCTTGCCATGATGGAACCTCTTTCAGTCCTTGTTGCAATCCGGGGCGATGGGGCGAAGCTGCCAGCCGTCGCCGTGCGGCTGAAGCTGGCGATCCATGCCGCCTCCCTCGTGTGCGCTTTCGCCTGGCAGCGCCTCGATCACGATTTCCCCTGCCGCGCGCAAGGCGTCGATGTGAGCCGCGCGGCTGGCGCGCTGATTTTCCGTAAGCCGGGCGACATGGGGGACACACACGGCGTGTATCGGCGCCGCCACAGGATGAAGCCGCGCGAGTTCGCGTAAATCCAGGGAAAAGCCAGTGGCGGGACGGGCGCGGCCAAAACTTTTGCCCACGCTGTCATAGCGTCCGCCCTGGGCGATGGCGGCGGCATGGCCGGGAACATAGGCGGCGAAGACCACGCCGTTGTGATAGTGATAACCGCGCAGGTCGGAAAGATCGACGGCAACCGGCCATTCGGGCGCCACCGCGACAAGACGCGCCAGGGTATCCAGCGCCGCGCCGATTTCCGCTAGGGGCGGCAGAATCCCGCGGGCTTCGGCCAGCACTTCCACGCCGCCGTAGAGCCGGGGCAGGCGGAGAAAGGCTGTGGCAAAAGGCTCGGCAAGCGGCGTCGGCAAGGCGGAAAGCAGTTCGGCGATGCCCGGTTCATCCTTGCCTTGCAGGAGGCCAAACAGGGTTTCCGCGGTTTCCGCTTCCAGTCCGGCAGCCTGCGTCAGCGCCCGGAAGATGCCGACATGACTCAATTCCACACGGCAGCCGGAAAGGCCGGAAGCTTGCAGGGTGGCCGAGAGGAGCCTGAGGATTTCGTGGTCGGCCTCTTCCCCGGCATAGCCGTAGAGTTCCGCGCCAATCTGGGTCAGTTCGCGGCTGGCGGCAAGATTGGCGGGCAGGGCGTGCAGCACGCTGCCGCAATAGCAGAGACGGGCGACGCCCTGACGGTTCAGGAGATGGGCATCGATGCGGGCGGCCTGGGGAGTCATGTCCGCGCGCACCCCCAGCGTTCTGCCGGAAAGCTGGTCGGCCAGCTTGAAGGTGCGCAGGGCGAGCGCCTCGCCCGCGCCGGTGAGCAGGGATTCCAGATATTCCACCATCGGCGGCATGACCAGTTCATAACCGCGACTGCGAAAAAGATCCAGGAGACAGCGGCGCAGGGTTTCGATGCGGGCGGCTTCCGCCGGGAGCGCATCCGCCAGATGCGCGGGCAGACGCCAGTTCATGCAAACACCATGAGCAACAAAAGTCCGCAGAGCAGGGAGGCCAGCCCCAGAAACCGTAATTGCCCGTTGGAAAAACCGAGCGCGCGGCGGAAGATTTCCCGCCAGACGGTGGGCGCGACGAGCGGGAGCACGCCTTCAAGGACAAGCATCAGCGCAAAGGCGACAAGCAGCGTTTGAACGAGAGAACCGGAAGTCATTGCGCACTTTTCAGATACTTGAAAAAGTCGGAATTGGGTTCCAGCACCAGCACATCGTTCTTGCTCTTGAAGGTGTTGCGATAGGCTTCCAGCGAGCGGTAGAAGGCATAGAATTCCGGGTTCTGGCTGAAAGCCTTGGCGTAAATCGCGGCGGCTTCCGCATCGCCCTGCCCCTTGATTCCCTGTGCCTTGCTGTAGGCGTTGGCGAGCGTGACCGCGCGGGTACGGTCGGCGTCGGCGCGGATTTTTTCCGCTTCCCGTTCGCCTTCGGCGCGCAGTTTGCTTGCCACCTGCGTGCGCTCGGCTTCCATACGGCGGTAGACGTCGCTGGCGACTTCCTGCGGCAGTTCCACCCGTTTTACCCGCACGTCCAGCACTTCCACGCCGATACTTTTGGCGTCTTCATTGGCCTTGCCGCGCATGGCCTGCATGATCTGGTCGCGCTTGCCCGCGATCACATCCTTGACCGTGCCCTTGCCAAACTCGCCGCGCAGGCCGTCGTTGATGGTCTGCGACAGGCGGATGCGGGCGCGCGCCTCATCGCCGCTGACGGAGATGTAATAGAGCTTGGGATCGACGATGCGCCATTTCACATAGGAATCCACCAGCACGTTTTTCTTTTCCGCCGTGAGGAAGCGTTCCGGTTCCTGTCCGTCTATGGTCTGCACGCGCTTGTCGAAATAAAGGACGTTCTGCACGAACGGCCATTTGGCGTAAAGACCAGGTGCCTTGATCGCGTATTTCACCTCCCCGAACTGGCGCACCAGCGCGAATTTGCGTTCATCTACCACGAAGAGGGAAGAGGAAATCAGCACGAACACCAGAATCAGGGTGGCGATGGCGGATTGCAGTCTTGGATTCATCAGCGTGCCTCCCGGTCGCGGCTCAGGCTATTTGAATTGCGCCCCTGGAGATTCAGGTTCTGGGCGTTTTCCACTTGCGGCGGGACTGCGCCGGAAAAGGGCGAGGGCGTAACGGTCGCGTGATTGCCAGCCGTGACAGGCGCTTCTGCCGGAGGCGTCGTGCCCTGCTGCACGGCAAGCGGCGCAGCGGCCTGCATGAGTTTGTCCAGCGGCAGATAGAGGAGATTGCCCTGCCCTTTGGCGTCGATCATGACCTTGCTGGTGCTGGCGAGCATGCGTTCCATCGTTTCCAGATAGAGGCGCTTGCGGGTGACTTCGGGCGCCTTGGTGTATTCGGTGAGGATCTGCCTGAAGCGGCTGGCATCCCCTTTGGCGGTGGCGACAATGCTGTCGCGGTAGCCTTCGGCTTCGGCGACAAGGCGTGCCTGTCTTCCTTCCGCGCGGGGGATGACGTCGTTGGCGTAAGCCTGACCTTCGTTGATTTTGCGCTCCCTGTCCTGCCCGGCCTTCACCGCGTCGCTGAAGGCGGCCTGCACGGGTTCCGGCGGCTGGGCGTTCTGCATGGTGACCTTGGAAATCTGGATGCCGGTACCGTAGCGATCCAGAATGGTCTGCATCAGTCTGGTGGCGTTTTCCGTCACTTCGCCGCGCCCGGTGTTGATGACGTCATCCATCTTGCGCTTGCCGACGATCTCGCGGATCGCGGTTTCCGCCGCCTGCATCACGGCATCGTCCGGGGTGCGGTTGTTGAAGAGATAGGCTTTGGGGTCTTTCAGCACGTACTGCACGGCGAACTGGATGTCGATCAGGTTTTCGTCGTTGGTGAGCATCAGGGCTTCCTTGGGCACCTTGTTGCGATCGGTGCCGCGATAGCCGATTTCCAGCGAGCGCACTTCGGAAAGATTGACGATTTCCTGCGAGGCAACAGGCCAGGGCGCGCGCCAGTGCAGGCCGGGGTCGGTGGTTGCCGTATATTTGCCAAAGCGCAGGACGATGCCGCGCTCGGAAGCGTTGACCACATAAAAGCCGGAACCCAGCCAGGCGAGCAGCGCAACCACGGCGGCGATCCCCAGAAAGCGTCTGGCCATGCCGGGGTCGAATTCCAGCGGGGGTCTGTTGCCGCCGCCATTGCCGGGAGGCGGTTCTGTATTGCGCGAGCGTCTTTTTTTCTTCTGGCCGAAGATTTCGGCGAGACGCTCGTTGAAACCGCGGAAGAGTTCGTCCAGATCGGGCGGGCCGTCGCGGCGCGGACGCCGGGGGCGGCGATCGCCGGAATCAGGGTCGCCCTCCTGACGGGAGACAGGCAGGGACATGAGGATGCCCAGCGTTGGAATCATGGCGTGTTCAAATCCTTGGGGAAAATCAAAAAATCGCGTCTGCCGCGATCGCTTCCATTGCCGCCTTGCGGGCGGCGCGTTTGTCGCGGGCAAAACAGAGGAGCGCCGCGCGCAACAAATCCAGCCCCGCGCCAGTGCGCGCGCTCAATTTGACGCGGCGGATTCTACCATAGCCCTCCGTCGCTTCCGGGCTGGCTTCCAGCATCTTTTCCTGCTCCAGTTCGGGAGCGGCGCCGGTCAAATCAATCTTGTTCCAGACGCGCAACTGCGGCACATGCGCCGCGCCGATTTCCCGCAGGACCTTGTCGACCTCGCGCATTTCGTCCTCCCGCGTGCCGCTGGCGCTATCGACGACATGCAGCAGCAAATCGGCATCCGCCGTGGCTTCCAGCGTGGCGTGGAAGGCCGCCACCAGCGCATGTGGCAGATCGCGGATGAAACCCACCGTATCGGAGATCACCACGGATTCGCCGCCGCCGGTTTCCGCATCCCCCCTGCCCAGCCAGAACTTGCGCGAGGTGGTGTCCAGCGTGGCAAACAACTGGTCGGCGGCGTAAGCGCCTGCGTGGGTGAGCGCGTTGAACAGGGTGGATTTGCCCGCGTTGGTGTAACCGACGAGCGAAACATTGAGCCGCTCGCCCTTGAGCCGCGCCTTTCGCTGCACGCCGCGCTGGCGATTGAGGCGGGTAATGCGTTCTTTCAGGAGCTTGACCCGCTGCCCCAGAAGACGCCGGTCGGTTTCCAACTGGGTTTCGCCGGGCCCACGCAGGCCGATACCGCCGCGTTGACGTTCCAGATGCGTCCAGCCGCGCACGAGCCGGGTGGCAAGGTGCTCCAGTTGCGCCAGTTCCACCTGCAATTTGCCTTCCGCGCTTTGGGCGCGTTGGGCGAAGATGTCCAGAATCAGGCGGGTCCGATCCACCACGCGGCAGGCGAGCGCCTTTTCCAGATTGCGCTCCTGCACCGGGGAAAGTTCGTGGTTGAAAATGACGAGGTTGCCGTCCACGGCGGCGCGGGCGGCAGCAATTTCTTCCACCTTGCCCTTGCCCGCGAAAAAGCGGGGATCGGGCGCGCTGCGGCGTCCGCTGATTTCAGCGCAGACCGTGCCGCCCGCCGAGCGGATCAGTAGCCGGGCTTCTTCCAGACGTTCGGAAAAATCATTTTGATTGAAGTCGATCTGCGCCAGTACGACCCGCTCGCCAGCGGTGGGACGGTCAAACATGCGTAAACAGAAAAAGAGGGAAAAGAAAAAAATCAGGGCAGAACGGAAATACGCCGAAAAGAAACGCCACGGAGAAAGCGGAAAGCCACTTTCCCCGTGACGGCATGTCCGGCATGTCGTTACGCCTGATCGTCATCTGCGGCATCATTTCCCGCAACCAGCGTCTGCTGGATATTCACAGGCCGCGCCGGGACGACCGTGGAAATGGCGTGCTTGTAGACCATCTGGGTGACGGTGTTTCTCAACAACACAACATACTGATCAAAAGATTCGATTTGCCCTTGCAGCTTGATGCCATTGACCAAGTAGATCGAAACCGGGATATGCTCTCTGCGCAGGGTGTTGAGAAAGGGGTCTTGCAGCAGTTGTCCTTTGTTACTCATGATGTTGCTCCAGCACGTTTGTTTTTGTGAGCACGTAATTTACCTTACTTTTTGTGAAGTACGCTACCGGGATACCGGGTTTTGACATATTTTTCCGTTTTTGAGCCTCACGTTCCCCACAAATGGGCGCAGTACCCGATCCTTCGCGCCAGGCGGCAAGGCAAGCTTGCCGGCGCGGACGGGCGTGGAAAGTGGACTAGAATGACGCCGGTTTTTGCACCGGATGACTGAAACCCATGACCTCGCTTCTCGATGCTTCCTCCCGTGTTGCCTTTGCCGCGCTTTTGCATGACCTGGGCAAATTCGCCGAACGCGCCGCGCCGGAAGTGGCAAAGGAACGGTTCGACGTCCATATCACCAACTATGCCAAGTGGAATGACCGGGGCGGCTATCACAGCCACCGGCATGCGGCCTGGACGGCGCTCTTCATGGAGAAAATCGAGGAAAGCGCGCCGGATCTCGTGCGCGGAGATGTCGCGCCCTTTGCCAGTCGGCAGGATGGCGAAGGCAGCGGCATCACCGATTCGCTCGTCAATGCCGCCGCCATGCACCACAGACCGGAAACGTTGCTGCAATGGATCATCGCCACCGCCGACCGCGTCGCTTCCGGTTTCGAGCGCGAGAAATTCGAGCGTTACAACGATGCCGAGGACAAGACGGAGACGGGACGCAATCATTATCAAGCGCGACAATTGACCTTGTTCGAGCAGGTAAGGCTCATGGATGCGGATGTTGCCGCCGTCACCCCCGCGAACCTGCAATACCGCTATCCCTTGAAACCGTTCACGCCGGAAAACCTGTTTCCCGTGCGGCGGGACGGTTATGAGCCGGACGACGACAAATCCGCGCAGGCGGAATATCGCGTCCTGTGGGAAAACTTCCTCGACGCGCTGGAAAAAATCCCGCCTGCGCATCGTGCCCAGTGGTCATTGTGGCTGGATCATTTCGATACCCTCTGGCAGAGCGTTGCCCATGCCATTCCATCCGCCACGGCTTTCAGCGCGAAACCAGACGTTTCGCTCTATGACCACAGCAAGGCGACGGCGGCTTTTGCCGTGGCGCTCTGGCGCTGGCACGTCGCGCAGGACGGCCTGACGAACGCAGACGCCATCCGTCGGCACAAGGATCGCGCCGATTGGGATGAGAAAAAAATCCTGCTCGTGCAGGGCGATTTCTTTGGCATTCAGGATTTCATTTTTTCCGAAGGATCGGAAACCAACAAACACGCCGCCAAGCTCCTGCGCGGACGCTCGTTCCAGGTGTCGCTCTTTACCGAATTGGCCGCGCTCAAGGTGCTGGAAGCCTGCGCATTGCCGCCTACCTCGCAGATTCTCAACGCGGCGGGCAAATTCCTGATCGTCGCGCCCAATACCGCCGAGATACGCGAAAAACTCGCCGCCGTGCGCCATGAATTGAACGAATGGTTCTTGCGGGAAACTTTTGGCCTCGCGGGTTTGGGATTGGTGGGCAAGATGGCCAGTTGCAACGACTTTTCGGAAGGCCGCTTCGACCTCTTGCTGAAGACATTGTTTGCCGAACTCGAACGCGCCAAGCTGGCGCGCTTCGACCTCACCGGCGACACGCCGCCGTCCGCGGTGTTTGCCATTGACTATCCGCATGGCGTCTGCCAATACAACAATCATTTACGCGCGGACAAAACGGAAGGAGACAGGGTTTCCGCCAGGCTCTCCCGCGACCAGATCGAAATCGGCAAGGCGCTGGCGCATCAGGACAGGCTTTTGATTGCCCGCGACGGCACGGATTTGTACGAAGGCAGTGTCAGGATACTGGAGACGCCCATCTTCGGCTATCGTGTCGGCTTTACCGCGAACGAAGCGGAAAGCGGCAAATTCGGCGAGCTGGCGCGTTTTGGCGATTTATTGCGTTGCTGGGATTTTTCCTTGCCGGAGAATCTGCGGGATTCCCTCTGGCATGGTTATGCCCGCCGCTACATCAATGCCTACATTCCCTTTTTTCCCGCATCCGACCCGCAAACGAGTGACAAATACCGCGAAGTGGAAGCCGATACCGATCCACATGCGCCCAAGACCTTCAACCATCTGGCTTGCGAAGACCGGATTCTGGAAGGCGACGGCAAATGGGTGGGGCAAATCGCCCTCGCTATCTTGAAAGGCGACGTGGATAATCTGGGCAGTATTTTCCAGCGGGGACAAAAGCCCAACAGCTTCGCCAAAATGGCCGCGCTTTCGCGCCAGTTGAACGCCTTTTTTGCCATCTGGCTGCCCGCCTATTGCCGGAAAGAATATCCGAATACCTACACCGTTTTCGCGGGCGGCGATGATTTTTTCCTGATTGGCCCCTGGCGCAGCACCCAAAAACTTGCCGCCGACATGGCCAGGGAATTCCGGCGTTTCGTTGCCGAAAACCCGGACATTCATTTCTCCGCCGGTTTTGCCATGACCAAGCCCGGCCATCCAGTACACGCGCTCGCGGAACAGGCGGAAAACGCGCTGGAAGCGGCCAAAAGGCATGTGACGGACAAGGGGAAAGAGAAAAACGCGGTTTGTCTCCACGGTGAAGTCGTGCCGTGGCCGAAATGGAATGAACTCGCCCAACTGGAGCAGGAAATCCAGGATTTGTCAGACGCATACCGGCTTTCCACTGGCTACGTATATAGCCTTTTGTCGCTGATCGACCTGGCAGCTTCCGAAACCCTGGAATCCGCCATGTGGCGCAGCCGCTTCTTTTATCGCACCCGGCGTTATGTGGTCGATAAACTCGAAGCCGGTGCGCGCGCCACTGCGCAGACAAGGCTGGCGACGACTTTCGGCGATAACGGCATTGCCCGACAACAGGGACGTTTCCGCATTCCGCTTTTCAACTTCTTTTACAGCAAACGATAGGGAGTCAACATGAGACTTGACGACATCAAGTTCGGCAAGGTGATCGATGCCAATTTATTCGCCGACATCGCGCAAGCCAAGGCCAAATTTATCGCCGAAGAAGGCAGAGGCGGAAAGAACAAATCCACCCAACTGCGCAAATTCTACGATGAACTGGTGATGTGGCACGACAAGGTATTCGAGCATGGCGTCGACCGCGCCCAGAAGTACAAGGAACTTGCACCCTTCATCAAGATGCTGTGCGCCAAGGTGACTTACGCCAAGGGACGCGGGCATGTCAGCGAAGGCTTTGAAAAGCTCTTTACTCATGTCGTCCGTGCCATTGTCGACCCGGAAACCCTGAAACAAGCCAAACTTTTTATCGAAGCTTTCATGGGCTTCTACAAAGCCGAGGAAAAAAACCATGCCTAAACTCAACGACATCACCACCATTGAAGCCACGCTTGAGCTTGTGACCGGGTTGCGCATTGGCGCGGGCGACGCCGAAATGCACATCGGCGGTATCGATAATACCGTCATCAAGCATCCGCTCACTGGTTCTCCCTATATTCCTGGCTCCAGCCTCAAAGGGAAAATGAGAAGTCTTCTGGAATGGCGCAGTGGCGCGGTAAAGGAAGCTCCGCTGGGCGCGAAGGACCTGAAGGCGGATGCCCCGCAAGCGCCAGAAATCAAGCGTATTCTGCAATTGTTCGGCATCGGCGGCGGTGACGCCAAGGATAATGAAACCCTGGTGAAAGACCTTGGCCCGACCCGGCTTGCCTTTTGGGATTGCCCGCTCGATCCCGATTGGGAAAAGGAAATCCGTGACGACAATCAATTGCTTACCGAAGTCAAGAGTGAAAACCTCATCAACCGCATCAGCGGTGTGGCCGAACATCCACGCAATACCGAGCGTGTGCCTGCCGGGGCGAAATTCATTTTTCGTCTCTCCCTGAAAGAACTGGAAGGCGATGATGAAAACCTGTTGAATATCGTGTTGCAAGGTTTGAAACTCATCGAACACGATAGTCTGGGCGGTTCCGGTTCGCGCGGCTATGGCAAGGTGAAATTCGTCGGGCTGAAAATCAATGGACAAGACGCACAGGACAGATTCAAACAAACCGCAGCCTTTCCGGCGCGAGTATGAGGGATGACCATGCAGACGCTGCGTTTCACCCTGCGCCCGCAAACCGCTTTCGGCACGCCGCTGGCGGGCGATACCCTGTTCGGGCAACTCTGCTGGATCTTGCGGCATCGTTTCGGGGAAGAATGGTTGACGGAACGCCTCGCGGGATATACGGAAGGCCGCCCTTTCCTCGTGTTGTCTGACGTCTTTCCGCAAGGCTTCCTGCCGTTACCTACTGTGCCGGCTTCTTTCTGGCAAACGCGGAAAGAAGACCAGGACCGCAAGGTGTTGAAGAAAAAACGCTGGTTGCCCGTGGAAAAACTGGAATCGGATTTTTCGACATGGCAAAGCCTTGCCGCCAATGACGAGGAGGCTGTCGAAACGACATTGAAAAAATTCGTTTCATTCCTGTCCGGAAAGGAAAAAAAGTTCCAGAAAACCCGCGCGCAGCCACACAACAGCATCAACCGCGTCACGTCCACCACGGGCGAAAACATGTTTGCCCCCTACACACAAACGCAATACTGGTTCCACCCGGAAATGCGCCTCGACCTCTATGCCGTCCTGGACAAAGACCGCGTTACACCGGAAGACCTCGCCACCGCATTTTCGGATATGGGTCAAAGCGGTTATGGGCGCGATGCCAGCATTGGTTTGGGGAAATTCGCTATCGAGCGCGACAGTGCCTTTACCGGCCTGCCGTATGCGGAAAACGCCAATGCTTTCCTGACACTGGCGCCTTGCGCCCCGCAAGGACAGAGTTTTGTCCGGGAGCGAAGCTTTTACCAAATCCTGACCCGCTTTGGACGACACGGCGATATGGCCGTGCACTCCGGCAATCCTTTCAAACGCCCATTGCTGCTCGCCAGGAGTGGTGGCGTCTTTTATCCGGAAACGCTGGATCGAAACTGCGCTTTTATCGGTCAGGGTCTGAACAATGTTTCCCTGAGCCTACCCCAAACCATTGCCCAGGGGTATGCGCCAGTGGTGGGAATTCGTATGGAGAATGCGCAATGAAATTCCTTTCCCGACATATGGTGGCGTTGACGCCGCTTTCGCCCATTCACATTGGTTGTGGCGAGGATTTCGAGCCAACCAATTATGTGATCGATGCCGAACAAAAATTGCTTTATGGCTTTGACCCCAGCCAGGCAGTATTGCCAGAATCGCTCACCCAAAAACTGGGCGCGTTGGGGGAAAAGGGAAACTGGCTTGGTGTTCA
>JAISWQ010000101.1 GCA_031271025.1 Zoogloeaceae bacterium
CGAAAAAAACAACCTCGATCTGCTTCATCACGAATTTCTCTCCAATCGAAACAACAGAGCACGGCGTTCCAGTTCAAGGGTAAAACAGCCTCTACCACCAGAACAAAACCCATACCGACAAATTACAACGTGTTCAATTTACGGCGATGGTATTACATCACATGGCTTGGTGCAACAGTCTGTACCAGACCGCAGCGTTCCATCGGCAGAAATGCGACAAGGACCATCTGTTCCACTGCTTCCCGCCGGGTTTTCTCCACGATAACGGTTCGGGTGTCGAAAAGAAGCAAAAATGAAGGACATAGAAGGCATTGCGCGGATCAACCCGTGCCCAGAGTGGCTTGCTGCTCCGGCACTGATGATTGCCCGCAAGCAGCGCCTCGATGGTATTTTCAGGTAAGATTTCACCCTTGCCGCCTCCTTTCCTCTCCTGATGTATAACGTTATGTCCCACCAAAAAATCCTCATTCTCGATTTTGGTTCCCAGGTTACGCAACTGATCGCCCGCCGCGTGCGCGAGGCGCATGTCTATTGCGAAATTCATCCCAATGACGTGACCGACGCCTTCGTCCACGACTTTGCGCCACAGGGCATCCTTCTTTCGGGCAGCTACGCCAGCACCTACGAAGACCACCGGTTGCGCGCGCCGCAGGCAGTGTGGGATCTGGGCGTGCCGGTACTCGGTATCTGCTACGGAATGCAAACGATGGCAGTGCAGCTTGGCGGTGAAGTGCACTGGAGCGATACGCGCGAATTCGGTTACGCCGAAGTGAAGGCGCATGGTCACGGTGCGCTGCTCGACGGCATCGCCGATTTCAGCAGCGCCGAGGGCGAAATGCTCAAGGTGTGGATGAGCCATGGCGACAAGGTGACGCGGCTTCCTCCCGGCTTCGCGCGCATGGCCTCGACCGCGAATTGTCCGATTGCCGGCATGTTCGACGCCGCGCGGCGCTATTTCGCCGTACAGTTTCATCCCGAAGTGACTCACACCGTGCAGGGCGCGGTCATGCTCACCCGCTTCGTGCGCGACATCTGCGGTTGTACGGGGGACTGGGTGATGGGAGACTACATCGAGGAAGCCGTGGCGCGCATTCGGGCGCAGGTGGGAGACGAGGAAGTGGTGCTGGGACTTTCCGGCGGCGTGGACTCTTCGGTAGCGGCGGCGCTGATCCATCGCGCCATTGGCGACCGGCTCACCTGCGTGTTCGTCGATCATGGCCTGCTGCGGCTCAACGAAGGACGCATGGTCATGGACATGTTCGCTGGCCGGCTGCATACGAAAGTCGTGCACATCGATGCTTCGACACAATTCATGCGCAAACTCGCCGGCGTTGCCGATCCCGAACAGAAGCGCAAGATCATCGGCGCGGAATTCGTCGAAGTCTTCCAGGCCGAGGCCAAGAAACTGGGCAATGCCAAATGGTTGGCGCAGGGGACAATCTACCCCGATGTCGTGGAATCGGGAGGTTCCAGAACACGCAAGGCAGCAACCATCAAAAGTCACCACAACGTCGGCGGCCTGCCCGAAACACTGGGTTTGAAACTGCTCGAACCCCTGCGCGAGCTTTTCAAGGATGAAGTGCGCGAGCTGGGTCTGGCTCTGGGCTTGCCGCCCGAAATGGTCTACCGCCATCCCTTCCCCGGCCCCGGCCTGGGTGTGCGCATCCTGGGCGAAGTCAGAATGGAATACGCGGATCTGCTCCGCCGAGCCGACGCGATTTTCATCGACGAATTGCGCTCCACCGTTGAACCCAACAGCGGCAGGAACTGGTACGAACTCACCAGCCAGGCGTTCGCCGTTTTCCTGCCGGTAAAAAGCGTCGGCGTCATGGGCGATGGCCGCACCTACGATTACGTGGTGGCGCTGCGCGCCGTGCAAACGAGCGACTTCATGACGGCGGACTGGGCGGAACTTCCTTACGCGCTGCTGAAACGGGTGTCGGGCCGCATCATCAACGAAGTGCGCGGCATCAACCGGGTAACTTACGACGTGAGCAGCAAACCGCCCGCGACGATCGAGTGGGAATGAGTTCAGGCGTCGCATTCCATGCCTGCACAGGTGGTTTTCCCCTGTTAGTACGGAACGGACGACAGGTACATGGGGAAAACCGAACCAAAACATAAAACATGCCAGAAAATGAGGGAGATAGTGCGATTGCCCTGGCATTCCCCGCCGCTGGCGCGGCCTTCGTGGCCGCTCTTTGGGGCAACCACAAAGGTTGTCCCTACACGGTGTACATACGGAAGAGGAAAGAATGTTACATGCCGCCCCGTTCCGCCGCGCGATTCCCTTCCGCGCCAAACGCGGCGGTTTTGAGACGGAAAAGTTCGTCCCGCGCGGCGGCGGCCTGCTCGAATTCCAGATTGCGGGCGTGTTCCTGCATCGCCTTCTCCAGCCGCCGGATTTCCTTTGCCAGCGTCTTCTCGTCCATCTCGCCGCACCCCTTGGGTGCATTGCTCCGGCGGGCGGATTTTTTCCCTTCCGGGCGGGATTCAGCGTCATAAACCCCGTCGATGATGTCCTTGACCCGCTTCGTCACGCCCTTGGGGACGATGCCGTGTTCGCGGTTGAAAGCGAGCTGTTTTTCACGACGGCGCTCTGTTTCGCCGATCGCGCGTCGCATGGAATCGGTGGTCACATCAGCATAGAGAATCGCCTTGCCGTTCAGGTTGCGCGCGGCGCGGCCTATGGTCTGGATCAGGCTGCGCTCCGAACGCAAAAATCCCTCCTTGTCGGCGTCGAGAATGGCCACCAGCGAAACCTCCGGGATGTCCAGCCCCTCGCGCAGAAGATTGATGCCCACCAGCACGTCGAATTCGCCCAGACGCAGGTCACGGATGATTTCCACCCGTTCCACGGTGTCGATATCCGAATGCAGGTAACGCACCCTGACGCCGTGCTCGCCCAGATAACCGGTCAAATCCTCGGCCATGCGCTTGGTGAGCGTGGTGACCAGCACCCGCTCATGCGCGCTCACCCGTTTTCTGATTTCGGAAAGCAGATCATCCACCTGCGTGCTGGCCGGACGTACCTCCAGTTCGGGATCGACAAGACCCGTCGGACGGACGACCTGCTCCACCACCTGTCCGGCGTGTTTGGCTTCGTAGGCGGCGGGCGTCGCGGAAATGAAAATCGTCTGGCGCAACATGGCTTCAAATTCCTCGAACTGGAGTGGCCGGTTATCCAGTGCCGAAGGCAGGCGAAAACCGTAATTCACCAGATTTTCCTTGCGCGCGCGGTCGCCCTTGAACATGCCGCCCACCTGACCGATGGTGACGTGCGATTCATCAATGAACATCAGGGCGTCAGCGGGCAGATAATCCAGAAAGGTGGGCGGCGGCTCGCCCGCCTTGCGGTCGGAAAGATGGCGGGAATAGTTTTCGATCCCCTTGCAGAAACCGATTTCGTTCAGCATTTCCAGATCGAACCGGGTACGCTGCTCGATGCGCTGTGCCTCCACCAGTTTTTGTTCGCGCTGGAAATAGGCCGCCTGCGCGCGCAGTTCCGTCTTGATGGTTTCAATCGCGCGCAACACGGTATCGCGCGGGGTCACGTAGTGCGAAGCCGGAAAAACGGTGAAGCGCAGCGCCTTGTGCAGAATTTCCCCCGTCAGCGGATCGAAGAAGGAAAGGCGCTCGATTTCGTCATCGAAGAGTTCGACGCGCAGCGCGTGCTCGGCGTGTTCGGCGGGAAAAATATCGATCACATCTCCCCGCACCCGAAACGCGCCACGGGTGAAATCCACATCGTTGCGCGTATATTGCATGGTCGTCAGGCGCTTCACAATTGCGCGCTGATCCAGTTTGTCGCCCGCGCGCAAGGTGAGAATCATGTCCAGATAGTGTTCCTTGTCGCCGATGCCATAGATGCAGGACACCGAGGCCACCACCACCACATCGCGCCGTTCCAGAATGCTCTTGGTCGCGGAAAGACGCATCTGCTCGATGTGCTCGTTGATCGCGGAATCCTTTTCGATATAAAGATCCCGCGCAGGCACATAGGCTTCCGGCTGGGAATAGTCGTAATAGGAAACAAAATACTCGATGGCGTTTTCCGGAAAAAATTCCTTCATCTCCGAATAAAGCTGCGCCGCCAGCGTCTTGTTGTGCGCGAGAATCAAGGCCGGACGTCCGGTGCGGGCGATGACATTCGCCATCGTGTAGGTCTTGCCGGAGCCGGTTACGCCCAGAAGGGTCTGGAAAGACAGGCCATCCTCCAGACCTTCGACAAGCTTCTGAATCGCCTCCGGCTGATCGCCCGCCGGCGGAAAGGGCTGATGCAGGCGGAAGGGACTGCCGGGGAATTCGATGATGGCAGAGGGGGCGGAATCAGACATGATGGGCAGCGCGGCGCGACAAAAAGGAGCTTATTTTCCGCTGAATACCGGCTTGCGCTTTTCCAGAAAAGCCGCCAGACCTTCGCGGTAATCCTCCGTCTCAAGAAAGGCAAAGGCGGATTTTTTTTCATCTTCGGAAAGTGGCGTGTCATGCGCCAGACGGCGCAGCCATTGCTTGTGCCAGGTCGCCACCCTGGGCGCGCCCGCGAGGATGCGGCGCAGGGCGGCCTCCACCTCGGTCTGCAAGGCTTCCGGCGCGACGACGCGGTTCACGATGTTTTTCCGCGCGGCTTCCTCGGCGTCGAGGATGCGAGCTTCCAGCAGCATTTCCGCAACGGTGGCCTGACCGCAGACTTTCAGCAGCATCGCCATTTCGCCGGGATACATGGAAAACCCCAGCTTGTTGATCGGCGCACCAAAGCGGGCGCTGGCGTCGCAGATGCGAAGGTCACAAGAGGCCGCGATTTCCAGCCCGCCACCGATGCAGTTGCCGCGTATCATGGCCAGCGTGGGATGTACGCAATGGCGGATTGCGTTCAGGGCGGCGGCGACTTCCTCGTGATACACCAGCGCCTGCTCCAGGGTCGCGCGGGCAACGACAAACTCTTCCAGATCGCCTCCTGCCGCGAAGTGTTCGCCCTCGCCCTGGATGAGCACGCAGCGGATGGATTCATCGGCATCGATCACCGCCATCAGACGGGAGAGTTCGCGCCACATGGCAAGGTCGATGGCGTTGAGCTTGCCGGGATTGGCGAGCATCAGCGTCGCAACGGCATCGTTGCGGGAAAAGCGGATTTTGGCCTCCGGGGCAGAGGCAGGGACAGTGTTGGTCATGAGGGGAAAACGAAGGAAAAACAACAGGAAGCCGCCCTGTCACCGCAATACTTTCGCATGGAGGACAAGGCGGCGTCTGGAATCAGGCGCAGCGTCTGGGCAGCACGTCGCGCAGACGGGTCGCGGCTTCGCGCAGCATGGTTTCCGTGGTCTGCCAGTCTACGCAGGCATCCGTCACGGAAAGACCGTATTTGAGTTGCGCGAGATCGGCGGGAATGGACTGGTTGCCCGCTTCGAGATGGGATTCGATCATCACGCCGACGATGGACTGGTTGCCCGCAAGAATCTGGTTGGCCACATCCGACAGGACGAGTGGCTGCTTTTCCGGCTTCTTGTGGCTGTTGGCATGTGAACAATCGACGACCAGATTGGCGGGCAGCTTCGCTTTTTTAAGCGCCTCTTCGGCGAGGCTGATGGAAACGGAATCGTAGTTGGGCTGTCCGTCGCCACCGCGCAACACCATGTGGCCGTAGGGATTGCCAGTTGTGCGCACGATGGCGATACGCCCTTCGGCATCCACCCCCAGAAAAGCGTGCGGACGCGAGGCGGAAAGAATGGCGTTCACCGCAACCGAAAGATCGCCGCTGGTGCCGTTCTTGAACCCCACTGGCGTCGACAGACCGGAAGACATTTCACGGTGCGTCTGGGATTCCGTGGTGCGTGCGCCGATGGCGTTCCAGGCAATCAGGTCGCCTAGGTACTGTGGTGAGTTGGGATCCAGCGCCTCGGTGCCGGTTGGCACGCCCAGATGATTGACCTGAAAGAGAAAGTCGCGCGCCTTTTCCATGCCCAGGTCGACGCGGAAGGAATCGTCCATGTCCGGGTCATTGATATAACCTTTCCAGCCCACCGTAGTGCGCGGCTTTTCAAAATAGACGCGCATGACGAGAAAGAACGTATCGGCAAGCTCTGCGGCCAGCGTCTTCAGATTCCGGGCATATTCCAGACCCGCCTCGGGATCGTGGATGGAACAGGGGCCAACCACCACGAAAAGGCGCGGATCCTTGCGATCCAGAATCGCTTTCAGCACACGCCGGGCAGAAAGCACCGTTTCCCGCGCAACCGGGGTAATCGGGCGTTTTTCGTGCAATTCGCGCGGCGTCGGCATGGGATCGAGCGCGGAAATATAAAGATTCTCAAGGGCTTCGGAAGTCATGACAGTTTGGGAAAAAGTAGAGTTGCGCCAGAAAACAGGCGTAAAAGCTCGCAAGTGTATCCTGTTCGTTCAGGTTTTGGGATGTGTCGCGGTTCTGTTTTCTGGAACGCCGTAGTCATACCCACCAGGGCTGCATGGATTGCCACGGCGTCGCGCGCCTTGCAATACGATGTGTTTGAGCATGGATTCTCACAAATGACTTACTTATCAGCAAGTTCTAAAACAGCTTCTTACAGAACGACGTAGTACCATGATCCTCATCCCTGTACATGTCGAGCAAGAAATTTTGTCATTTCCCACAAGTAGAAAACCACAGCAAAAATCAGCGACAGTCTTTCAGGGTTGTCGGTCAAACACCATTGGGAAAGCGTTTCTCTTTCCTCCCCAATGGCTACTGTAGTCGAGACCCCGGCCTTCAGGCCGGGGTCTCTTTTCGTACCGCCCTGAAGGGCGGGGTTTCAACCCGGAGTTTTACGATGAAAATCAGGACAAGAATCCATCTACTCTCTACTATTTCTTGGCTGTCCCTGCTGATGGTTGGAATTATCAGCGCCCTCAACATCTTTACTGCTGAAAAGAGCCTGGAAAACATCCGTGACGACCGGCTTCCGAAAACCGTGGAAACCGCGCGGTTGGATGCTGCGGTCAACAATGTCTTCATGCAGTCCTACATTCTTCTCGCGCGGCAGAATCTTCCCCACGAAAGACAGGCGGAAGAACTGCGGCGTGTCCTGACCCTGAAAAAGGAAGCCGAAGCCACCGCGCAGAAGTATTTCCAGGAATTCGACAAGATGACCCGTACCCGCGAAAAACCGAAAGAACTCTGGGGGAAAATCCAGAAGGAATGGCCCGTGTTGTCCGCTGCGCTGGGCGCGGAAATTGACCGGATCACCGAAGAAACCCTGCAAAATCCCACTCCCGAAGCCTTGGAAAACCTGTATGCCTCCATTACTCGCATTCTCGCCGGACAGGTCGATAGAAGGCATGAGGTCTCCGAGACATTGCGCCTGCTCGTGGACGATTACGTCGAAGTCACGGGACACGACGTGCAGACCCTGATCGAAAACCAGAATCGTTCCCTGACGCAGCAGTCCGTCATTACTTTTGTCGTCGTGATCGTCGCAATCTTCCTGGGGATTACCACCCTCGCGGCAACCATCAAACCCCTGGACAGGATCAGCGAGACGGTGGCGCGCGTGGAGCGTGAGCGCGATCTCAAGCTGCGCGTGG
>JAISWQ010000065.1 GCA_031271025.1 Zoogloeaceae bacterium
CCGTCTTCGGCATGACCGTGTTCGATTACGAGCGCCAGCGGCGGCTACTGCGCGCCCGTCAGGCGCTGGAGCAGGAAGGCCGCAGCGTCGGCGAGGCGGCCGACATCGCTGGCTACACCAGCGCCGCCAATTTCGCCACCGCCTTCAAACGCCATTTCGGCATCACCCCCCGCCAGTGCCGGGAAGGGTTCTGAACCTTTCCAGAGCGTGCCATTGGGGAGGTTCAGAACAAAAGAAGTCAGTGAGCACCTCGAAAAACCATTCTCGCCAAAGAAATTCGAGGCGGCTTTTTTCGTCTGGACGCAGGACACGTTGAAGTTCTGGCGGGAAACGGGACGAAGCGTCTGCGCAGGCAAGGTACAGCCGCTGGATGGCAAAACCAAACCTGTTGTCGCACCGGCCACACCACCGAAAACAGCGCCATCATCCGCCGCTTTGCGGTCAATCTCCTGAAACAGAGCTGCAAACCGGGCGTCAAAAACAAACGCTTGACGCTGGCCTATGACCCGGATGACCGAAATCTCATCCTCTTCGGCGCTGCGGAAACTGCCAACGCTACAGCGTGCGATTGTCTCGGCTCAGGCCAGGTTTTCCAGATACTCCACCACAAGCTGTAGAGATTGCTTGCCGCGATAGTCGTTGATGCCCAGACGATAGGCGAGACGCACCCGTGTACCCGGAACTTCCGCTGCGTCCACCAGGTTGAACTGCACGGCTTCCAGGGACTGGCCACCTTTTTGCAAATCCAGTTTCAGAACCTTGCCCTTGAAAACACGCTGGCGGATGACCTCGAATTCATCCGTAAACAGCGGCGCGGGAAAACCCTGTCCCCAGATTTGCGCTTCCAGCAGACGCGCGGTGGCAAGCGTGCAGTACGCCGCTTCCAGACTGCCATCGGTTTCCAGTTGGCGGGTCAGTGCTTCCGGCGGCAGCAGTTCAGCCACCGTTTCCGCGAAGCGGCGCTGGAATTCCGGGAAGTCGGCTTCCATGAGGGTAACGCCTGCCGCCGCCGCGTGACCGCCGAAACGCTTGAGCAGCGCCGGGGCGCGCTTGGAGACGAGATCCAGCGCATCCCGCAGATGCAAACGGGGAATCGAGCGCCCGGAACCTTTCAATTCACCCTTCTCGCCGCGCGCAAAAGCGAAGACCGGGCGGTGTGTCCGTTCTTTTACCCGCGCGGCAAGCAGGCCAACCACGCCCTGATGCCAGCCGGGATCATAAAGCGAGAGCGCAAGCGGCGCGTCGGTGAGGTCGATGGCTTCCAGCAAGGCCAGCGCCTGCGCCTGCATTCCGGCCTCGATCGCCTTGCGCTCACGGTTCAGTTCTTCCAGTTTTTGCGCGAGATTGAAGGCATGTCCCGTGTCGTCGGTAGCAAGGCACTCGATGCCCAGCCCCATGTCGGTGAGGCGTCCGGCGGCATTGACCCGCGGCCCCAGGATGAAGCCGAGATCAAAGGTGGAAAGCCGCGCCGGGTCGCGTCCCGTGGCGGCCAGAAGCGCGGCGATGCCAGGGGTCAGCTTGCCCTCGCGCATCCGCTTGAGGCCCTGGCTGACCAGCACACGGTTGTTGCGGTCGAGCTTCACCACATCGGCGACGGTGCCCAGCGCCACGAGATCAAGGAATTGCGCGAGATTGGGTTGCGGACGTTCGCCAAACGCCCCGCGCGCGCGCAGTTCGGCGCGCAAGGCCAGCATCACGTAAAAAAGCACGCCCACCCCCGCCAACGCCTTGGAAGGAAAAGTACACTCCGGCTGGTTGGGATTGACGATACATTCCGCTTCCGGCAGACGCACGACACCATCGAACACGGCGGGCAGGTGATGGTCGGTAACCAGTATGGCCATGCCCAGTTCGCGGGCGCGGGCGACGCCTTCCAGACTGGCGATGCCGTTATCGACGGTGACGAGCAGATCGGGCTGAAAACGCGCCGCCGCCAGATTCACGATGGCGGGGGTGAGACCGTAACCCAAGGTGAAACGGTCGGGTACCAGATAGTCGACACGGGCGCTGGAAGCCGTCGCCGCGATGAAGGCGGAAAGCGCCCTCAGCCCCAGCGCGCAGGCGGTAGCGCCATCGCAGTCGTAATCGGCGACGATGACGATGTGCGCGTCGGCTTGCAGCGCGTCGGCGAGCAGGGCGGCGGCTTCCCCTGTGCCTTTCAGGGCACTGGGGGGGAGAAGGTTTTTTGGATCGTCGTCCAGCTCGACAGCGTCCGCTACGCCGCGTGCGGCATAAAGCCGCGCCAGCAATGGCGGCAAACCCTGTTGTTGCAATTTCCATTCAGTCTGGACAGGAACAGGGCGGCGAATCAGATGCATGAGGGAGACTCCAGGTGTGAGGCGTATCAGGATGTTTCTGTGGCGATGGCGCAAGAATACTCAACCTGCGTGATGAGAGGGGCATTGAGTCGCGCAAAAAAAGCAGCCGAGGCTGCCTTTTCAGAAATGCGGGTGGTTCCGGGATGCCGGATTTACTTCACCCGGTTGCGGTATTCGTCGGTGCGGGTGTCAATTTCGATTTTGTCGCCAATTTCCACGAAGGCCGGAACCGGCAGTTCAAAGCCGGTGGTGATCCGGGCAGGCTTCATCACCTTGCCGGAGGTGTCGCCCTTGACAGCGGGTTCGGTGTAGGTCACTTCGCGCACCACGGAAGTGGGCAATTCCACGGAAATGGCCTTTTCGTTGTAGAACACCACTTCGCAGGGCATCCCGTCTTCCAGGTATTTGAGGGCGTCGGTCATGTTTTCGGCTTCGATGTCGTACTGGTTGTACTCGGCATCCATGAAGACGTACATGGGATCGGAAAAATAGGAGTAGGTGACTTCCTTGCGGTCAAGCTGCACCACCTCGAATTTGTCGTCGGCCTTGTAGACAGCCTCGGAGGCAGAGCTGGTCAGAAGATTTTTCAGTTTCATCTTGACCACGGCGGCATTGCGCCCGGATTTGTTGTATTCGGCTTTCTGTACCACCAGCGGGTCTTTACCCACCATGATGACGTTGCCGGAGCGGAGTTCCTGAGCGGTTTTCATGGATATTCCTGCAAATGCGCGTAAAAAAGGGCGGCATTATACCTGTTTACGGCAAAAATGGAGGAGTTTACGGGCAAGATCCTCCTGCTGCGCCAAGGTGTCGCGCCAATGTTCGGCGTGACGACGGAAAACGGGCAGGGCGGCGCGGAAATCTGGCCAGAGGCGGGTCAGGGTTTCCGGTGCTTCCAATCCGTTCCAGGCGTGCCAAAAATGGGTGAGCAAGGCGCTTTCGGCAGCGGGCAGTGTTGCCGTGAAGCGGACGAGGAAGGCCGCGAGTTTTTCCGCGTGCGCGCCGCCCGTTTGGGGGTAGGGCTGCCAGACGAAGGGTTTTCCTGCCCATTGGGCGCGGACAAAGGAATCTTCGCCGCGCACAAAGTTGAGGTCGCAACTCCACAGACGCTCGTCATAGGCGTCCTGCGCGACAAAGGGCGCGGCAACGAGATGCAGCTTTCCCTGATGGGGCTGCGTTTTCCACGCGGTGCTGAGTGTTTCCTGCGCTTTTCCGGGCGCGACGAGAACGCGGAGGGGCTGTGCGTCTTCTGTCCAGGCGCGCAACAAGGGGACGAGCGGGGCGGTGTCGTAACAAAAAAAGCTGATGTCGAGCGGCTTTTCCGTGTCGGAACGTGTCGCCAGAAACGCCTGCTGACAGGCGAAAAGATTGTCTTCCCGCAAAAGTCCCCCGGTCTTCGGCGTGAAGCCGGGAAAGAAAAAATACTTTTTGAGCCTGGGATGACGCGGGTGCGGCGAGGGCAGGGGGTGACAGGTTTCCACCCAGTCTTCCAGCCCCAGATATTCGAGATTGATCCAGCAGGGCGGGTTTTTGCACGCGGCCATGGCGGCCACCAGGTTGTCCGGCAGGTTGCAGGCAAAGGCTTCCACGATCACATCGGCGATTGGCGCAAAGTCCGGCAAGGGGGCATGTTCCGCCCAACGGCGGATGTCAATGCCCAGAGTCGCGCTGTTGGCGATCAGCGGCGCAAGGGTTTCCGGCGTGTCTATCCACAGACGCACGGCCTGTCCGTGTTCCCGCGCCAGTTGCCGCGCCAGCCGCCAGCAGACGCCCGCGTCGCCGTAATGGTCGATGACCTTGCAGAAAATGTCCCAGTTCATGCGTGGGCGGGTGGAGGGGCTTCTTCCGCGGACTGGAACAGGCAGACCTGGTTACGCCCCTGGCGCTTGGCGTCGTAGAGCGCGATGTCGGCACAATGGATAACGGTTTCCAGTGTGGGCGCGTTGTCTTCCATGTGCGCCACGCCGATGCTGATGGTGATCCCGAAAATTTTGCCTTCCGTGCTGGTGAACCGGAGTTTTTCCACGGTTTTGCGCAAATCCTCGGCGGCGATGCGCGCTCCGGCGATGGGGGTTTCCGGCATCCAGACCACAAATTCCTCGCCGCCGTAGCGCCCACAGAAATCTGTCTTGCGCAGGCGTGTCCGCAATGCCTTGGCGAATTCCGCGATGACCTTGTCGCCTGTTTCGTGCCCATAGTTGTCGTTGACTTTCTTGAAAAAGTCGATGTCGATCATCAGGGCGCTGGCCTTGTGGTCGCTGCGGCAGCTCAAGGCGAAATTTTTCTGGGCAAACTCGAAGAAGGTGGCGCGGTTGTAAAGTCCGCTCAGGGCATCGTGGTTGGCGATATGACGCAGTTTGCCCATGTCCGAGAGACTTTGGGCGAGAGACCTGAATTCACCGTAAAAGGCGTGTGGATTGATGACCGGATCTGGCGCGTTTGCTTCGATGTGTTCCACGTGCCGGGCGAGGGTCAGGATGGGTTTTTCCAGAAAACGCACCAGTCGCAGCCGCTGTACGTAGATCGACAGTCCCATGCTGATGACGAACAGGAGCGCGAAGATCGCGATGAAGTTGTAGATGGGACGCGCCACTTCCACGACCGAGGTGGTGGAAATTATGTACCAGTTGGTGCCTTCCAGCGGATACGAAATGAAATAGCGCATTTCCTGACTCAGACCGGGGAATTGTTGGACTTTGCCGTAATCCTTGAGATAACGCAGTTGTTCCGGCGCGTATTTCCGGAAAAGTACGCGATGGGTGGCCTGTTGCGGACGCATGGCGGGATCGGGGTGCAGAATGATGTTGCCATCACTGTCAACGATGAAAAAGCGGGTACTGGTACTGGTCGTGGGATTGAGATTCAGGACGCTGTTGATCAGTTTTTCCAGCGAGATGTCGATGGCAACCACTCCGTGTCTGCCGCTGTTCGAAGCGATGGTACGGGAATAGGTGATGCAGATTTCATGAGTTTTCGCGTCGATGTAGGGGCCGGAAAAAATGACCTGCCCGATATGGCGCATGGCTTTTTGATACCATTCTCGCTGGAACGGGGTGTAGTTTTCGGGGAGATCCGCCGTGGCCGCCATCATGCCGCTTTCTCTGGGCACGGCGTCATAGATGTTGATATAGGTCGGGTTGGGTTTCAGAATACCCCGGTAGATGCGTTCCCGTTCACGGGGCTGGCTTTGGCCGTCATGCAGGTCATAATAGGTTTCGATGACATTGGCGATGGAGGTCAGCGTTTTCTGGTTCTGCCCCAGCAGACTGCTGATTTCGGAAGACATCGCTGCGGAAATCTGCTGCAATTCCGCAAGCCTGCTATTGAGGGAAGCCTGGTAAATGAGGTAACAGGCAATGACAGTAGCGATCAGGAAACAACCTACGGAAATCAGCACGTTTTCCAACAGGATATGATGGACGAGACTGTCGCGTTTTTTCATGGTCTTTTGATCCTGTGGTGTGGACGATGCTCGCTCGAGACAAGTCAAATAATAGCCGAAGCGCGCCATTTATGAACCACAATGGGGCAAGGAAGATTGTGCGCGCTTTTGACGAAACGCTATGCCCAATCCCTCCTCCTCGTCATTGCGAGAGCCGGAGCACCACACTCAATTTACCATCGTCATTGCGAGACGCGAAGCGCCGTAGAACACAAACTCTGTTCCGGTGTCTTCCATGAATGTATGTAAACCATTGAAAACGTTTGATTTTCATCTTTTCGTTGTCTGCCGGAAGCGGCTGGAATCCGTTTGCAGCCGGAACTTTCAAGTCAGTAACAAGATTTTCAGGGTTTTCTTCATTCAAAGACGACGGGATCGCTGGCGTCCAGCATGTCCAGCAGTTCCTGCTGTTTTCCGGCTTTCGCCCTGAAGGCAACCTGTTGGCGGGTATCCAGGGGGATGCTGATCGGCACAGCCAGCGACAAGGGGTCAATTGCCTTGCCCTTGACGCGAAATTCGTAATGCAGATGCGGGGCGGTTGCCCAGCCGGTTTTTCCGACGTAACCCACAATGTCGCCTTGGCTGATGCGGTCGCCTTTTTTGAGACCCGTCGCAAAATTGCGCATGTGCGCATAGGCGGTCTGATAACTGCCGTTGTGATTGAGGATGACGATATTGCCATAGCCCTTCTGCGTGCCTGCGAAGCTCACGACACCATCGCCAGTGGCGCGGATTTTCGTGCCGCTGGGCGCTCCGTAATCGACACCCTTGTGCGCCCGCCAGGTTTGCAGAATAGGGTGAAGGCGCATTTTGAAGCCGGACGTGACGCGGGAAAATTCCAGGGGAGAGCGCAGGAAAGCTTTTTTCAGGCTGCGGCCTTCACCGTCGTAGTAGGAACCCTTGCCGTCAACCTCGTGATAAAAGGCTTGCCAGGTTTTGCCGCCATTGGTGAATTCGGCGGAAAGAATGCGTCCGCTATTGACTGGATAGCCCCGGTAATACTGCATTTCATAGACCAGGGTGAAGCGATCTCCCGTGCGCAGGTCACGGTGGAAATCAATTTCGCCAGAGAAAATTTCCGCCATCTGCACGGCGATTACGTCCGGGATGCCCGCCGTGTCGGTTGCGCCAAAAAGTGAATAGCGGATTTTCCCGGTTTTCATTTCTCGCCGGGTTTCATACTGGCGGGGGATTTCGCGGGCTGTCAGTTTGCTCCCTTGCCGTTCCACGGTCAGTACGGTATCGCCGCCGTTCAGGGGAAAATGCAGGGAGAGGAGGACGCCTGTTTCCGTGGTGCGAGCAGAAACGACACGACCGGGCACCAGTTGCCGGTGCAGGCTTTGCGTAGCCGGGGCGGAAATCAGGTAACGCCGCGCTTCCTTATCCTCGATCCCCAGACGGGAGAGCAGAGCAGCAAAGGTATCGCCGCGGGTGATGCGCTCTTCCCTTATGAAAACCTCGTTGGTGAGCGCAAGGGGCTGGGCGATGAAATCCAGTTGCTCCAATACTGTCGTTTGCTGATCTGGCGGCAGGGGCGTAGAAGGCGTGGCAACAGCAAGCATCCCCAGGGCGGACAGGGCGCCGATGCCAGCAAGGAGCCAGAGGCGGCGTTCAGGAATCTGCCGCAAGTGGTTTAGAATGCCAGTCTTCGTCATGGTGAGGAAATATGCCGGACGATAAGGTCTTGTATTCTAACAAAAAGTGTTCTTTCCGGGAAACGGTTTTGCCGTGCCGGAATGTGACTGTTACCTCTGGAGTTGTTTCATGTCTGATCTGGAAACCAGTTTGCGCCACCTGAAGCGTGGCAGCGATGAATTGCTGGTGGAAGCCGAACTTGTTGAAAAATTGAAAACCGGACGTCCCCTGCGGGTGAAAGCGGGGTTTGATCCCACCGCGCCGGATTTGCATCTGGGACATACTGTACTGATCAACAAATTGCGTCATTTTCAGGAATTGGGGCATCACGTTCTCTTTCTGATTGGTGATTTTACCGGCATGATCGGCGATCCCAGCGGCAAGAACGCGACGCGCCCGCCGCTTTCGCGCGAACAGGTGCTGGAAAACGCCCAAACTTACCGCGAACAGGTATTCAAGATTCTTGACCCGGAAAAAACCGAGGTTTGTTTCAATTCGTCCTGGTTTGAAAAACTGGGCGCGGCGGGCATGATCCAGTTGGCGGCGCATCACACGGTGGCGCGTATGCTGGAGCGCGACGATTTCGCCAGACGCCATGCCAATAACCAGCCCATCGCCATTCATGAATTTCTCTATCCGCTTTGCCAGGGTTACGATTCCGTGGCGCTCAGGGCCGATGTGGAACTGGGCGGCACGGACCAGAAATTCAATCTTCTTGTCGGGCGCGAATTGCAGAAGGATTATGGCCTGCCGCCGCAATGCGTGATGACGGTACCCTTGTTGGAAGGGTTGGATGGCGTCAACAAGATGTCCAAATCCCTGGGCAACTATATCGGTATCTATGAGCCGCCACAGGAGATTTTCGGCAAGCTGATGTCGCTTTCCGATACGCTGATGTGGCGCTATTACGACCTGCTTTCCTTCAGGGGCGAGGCGGAAATCGCCGGTTTCCGCCGCGAAGTGGAGGCGGGCAGAAATCCACGCGACGTGAAGGTGCTGCTCGCGCAGGAAATCGTGGCGCGTTTCCACGATCAGGCGGCGGCGGAAAAGGCGCTTGCGGAGTTCGAGGCGCGTTTCCGTCAGGGCATCCTACCCGACGAGATGCCGGAATTCCGCCTCAAGGCGGATTCCGCCGCCGGACTGGTCATTACCCAGGCGCTGAAACTGGGCGGGTTGACCCCCAGCACCTCGGACGCCATGCGGATGATTGCGCAGGGGGGGGTCAAGGCGGATGGCGAAAAGGTGTGTGACAAGGCGCTTGTGTTGCCGGTCGGGGCGGTCGTGGTCTTGCAGATTGGCAAACGCAGATTCGCGCGCGTGACGGTTGTGGCATGAGGGGCGGACAGGCGCGCGTGCTGGCGTGTATGGTGTTGTGCCATGCCCTGCTGATGGCGACGGGCATTCGGGCGCAGGCGCTGCCAGTCGAGGTGACGGCGGCCCTGAGGGCGGCGGGGATTCCGCCGGGCGCGGTAGCGGTGGAAGTACGCGCGCTGGATGCCGCCGATCCCGCGCCGCTGAAGGTGCGCCACAATGCGGCTGCCGCGCTGAATCCAGCTTCCGTGATGAAGCTCGTTACCGCGTATGCGGCGCTGGATTTGCTGGGGCCAGCGGCAGTGTGGATGACGGAAGTCCGGGCGGATGTCCTGCCGGATGCTTCCGGGCGGCTGCACGGCAATCTCTATCTGAAAGGGGGCGGCGACCCCAAACTGACACAGGATGCGTTCCAGGCGCTGTTGCGGCAACTGCGCGCGCTGGGGGTGACGCGCATCGAGGGCGATCTGGTGCTGGATCGCTCGTTTTTTCAGCTTGCGGAACAGGATCCGGGCGCGTTTGACGGGCGTCCGCAACGTGCCTACAACGTTGGCGCGGATGCCCTGCTGCTGGATTTTCGCGCCCTGCGTTTTACGTTGATGCCGGAAGCGGACGGCGTGCGGGTTCGGCAGGACAGTCCCAGCGCGGGGGTGCTTGCCGATTTTCGTCTTTCCCTTGCTCAGGGAAGTTGTGACGGCTGGCGTGACCGCCTGGGGTTGCGCATCGTACCGGGCGCGGCAGGGGAACCGGATCGGCTGGAAGCGCGTGGCGGCTATCCGCGTTCCTGTGGCGAAAAAACGCTGACCTTGGCGCCGCTTTCGGCAGAGCGACATGCGGAAGGGCTGTTTCGGGCGCTTTGGGCGGAACTCGGCGGCAGTTTTACAGGACGCGCGCGCAGCGGAACGATGCCCGAACAGGCCATTCCGCTGGTGTGGCAGGCGTCGCCGCCGCTGGCTGAAATCGTGCGGGACATGAACAAATGGAGCAACAACGTCATGGCCCGCCAGTTGTTTCTGACGCTGGATGAACACCAGCCGAAAACGGAAGCGGGGGCACGCCAACGGCTGACGCGCTGGCTGGCGGACAAGGGTTTTCATTTCCCGGAATTTTGGGTGGAGAATGGCGCGGGACTTTCCCGTACCGCGCGCATCAGCGCGACACACCTTGTCCAGTTGCTGACGGACGCCTGGCAAAGTCCGCTGATGCCGGAATTCGCCGCGGCGCTGCCGCTTGCGGGCGTGGATGGCACGATGAAAAGCCGTCTGCGGGAGACGTTGGCGCAAGGGCGGGCGCGGGTCAAGAGCGGAACGTTGTCCGGCGTGAAGAGCCTTGCCGGGTATGCGCAGGATGGCAGTGGGCATTGGTATGCGCTGGCTTTTCTGATCAATCATCCGAACGCGGCGGCGGGAGGCGCGGCAATGGATCATCTCTTGCTCTGGGTCGTCCAGGGCTGCCCCCAGGATGCCGTGCGCTAGGCCAGGGGCGGAGGCGCAGAGAAGCAGCTGTCATTGCGCGGTGGTTTTTTTGCAGTTTTGCGCAAAAAGACGGCTATGGGGGCGATTGAATTAAAAGTAGCGGACAAATCTCCCATCGTCAAAAGCGAGATGCGCAGCGACGCGGGAATCCAGTTTGGGAAGGGGCAGAATCAAAAGCGAAATGCGTAGCGACGCGGGAACCCAGTTTGGGAAGGGACAGAAGATTCTCCGCCCCCCGCCTCAAACCTTCATCGCCAACACCGCTTCCCGCGACAGGCC
>JAISWQ010000174.1 GCA_031271025.1 Zoogloeaceae bacterium
GCGGTGATGTTCGTTGGCAAACAGGTCGGTCTTGATGGCGTTACGTGGTTTCATCGGTATGGGGGCAGGAGTCAGAACGGCGTGATTTTACCAAAGGAGTGGGTTTTTCGAGGTGCCCTGATGAAAAAGGTTCACAACTCCCCCTTTCGGACGTTCATTTGAATAGCGCGGCATGACGCCGCGTCTCAACTTGAAAGAAGGAGCAGAATCATGGCTTTTCCCACTTCCGTGAATGACCAGGTGACCGACGCCGTAACACAATCCAACGTCAAGGTCATCGGTGAAGCGCCCGCGATGGCGATGGGCAGTCTCTACCAGGCGATGGCCCACTCGACGGGTGTACTGTTCGAGAACGCGGTTGCCGCGCAACAACAACAGAACACCCTGTCGCAGGCCGCCGCCAACATGGGCGTCATGCAGATCTACGCACTGGATACCGCGACCGGCGCGGGCGCGGCGGAAAAGGCTTCCCAGATCGGCGTCGCCGACAACCTTTCCGGCCTTTTGACCGTGCTCAACAGCTTCCAGTCGTAAGACGGAAATCCTGAGCGCCCCATTGTCAACCTTCAAGGAGAATCATCATGGCATTTCCCACTTCCGTAAACAACCAGATCACGGACGCCATCACCCAATCCGACGTGAAAGTCGTTGGCGAAGCGCCCGCGATGGCATTGGGCAGCCTCTACCAGACCCTGGCGCATTCGACGGGCGTTCTGTTTGAAAATGCGGTTTCCGCGCAACAGCAACAGAACACCCTGGCGCAGGCCGCCGCCAACATGGGCGTGATGCAGATCTATGCCCTGGATGCGGCAACCGGCGCAGGCGCGGCGGAAAAGGCGGGGCAGATCGGCATCGCCGACACTCTCACCGGCCTTCTGACCGTGCTGAATGCCTTCAAGGCCAAGAAACCCGCCGGGCTTTGAAAAAGCGAATCCCCCTGGAAACGATTTCCAGGGGGTGAGAGAGCGAAAGCATGTCATGGAAAAGCAAGCCCTCGTCGAATTGCTCCAGCTTTTATGGGAACAGGTCAATCTGCGTTAACGCTGGCAACGCGGGCAATAGAAGCTGGCGCGTCCGTTCTGGCGAATGAGGCGGATGGTCGTGCCGCAGGTCATACAGGGCTGACCCGCGCGGCCATAGACGGCGCACTGCAACTGGAAACTGCCCGCACCGCCGTCGCTGTGGACATAATCGCGTACGCTGCTGCCGCCCGCCGCGATAGCGGCTTGCAGGGTAGCGCGTACCGCTTCCGCCAGCGCCGTCAGGCGTTGGGCGGAAATTGCGCCCGCCGGACGGTCGGGACGGATTCCGGCGCGAAACAGGCTTTCCGCCGCGTAGATGTTGCCAACGCCGACGAGACGATGGGCATCCATGAGCAGACTTTTGATGGCCGTCGTTTTGCCCGCGCATTCCTGGATCAGCCATGCCGCGCTGAAGGCATCGGAAAGCGGTTCTACGCCCAGACGGGCGAGCAACGGATGCATTTCCGGGGTATCGCCCGCCTGCCAGAGCGCAAGGCCAAAGCGGCGCGGATCCCGGAAGCGCAGCGTGGTTTCCGGGAAAACGAGGTCGAGATGGTCGTGTTTGCCCGGCGGCGCGTCCGGGCTGACCAGACGCAGACTGCCCGACATGCCCAGATGCAGGATCAGCCAGCCGCCCGCTGTCGGCCAGTGCCAAAGCAGGTATTTGCCGCGCCGCCGGATTTGCGCAAGCGCATGTCCAGGCAGTCTTTCCAGCGTCCTGGCCGGAACCGGCTGACGCAGGTCAGCACGGCGCAGGACGAGCGCGCGCAAGGTTTTTCCGGTGAGATGGGGTTCCAGTCCCAGACGGCTGACTTCCACTTCGGGTAATTCGGGCATAGGGTATCCTTGGGATGGCAGTCAACAAGCAGCGCCAGTTATCGTTGCCGATCACGGACGTGAATGGAAACATGGCCGTTTTCACATACCAGGCATCACGGAAGCATTTTACTGTTTCGTCCGCGCGAAGGCTGCGGCCAGCGCCCCACCCAATGCGCCGTTCTCCGCCTGTTGTTGCGGACGCGGTGTGCTGGCGCGGGAGGCGGGTTTTCTGTCGCCGGTTTCCGGTCTTCTGCTTCCTGTCGTTGGCGTGTCGGCAAGGCGCAGGGTGAGGGCGATACGCTGGCGCGGCAGATCCACTTCCAGCACCTTCACTTTCACCACCTGTCCCGCCTTGACCACGGTGTGCGGGTCTTTCACGAATTTGTCGGCAAGGCAGGAAATGTGCACGAGGCCGTCCTGATGCACGCCGATATCCACGAAAGCGCCGAAGGCGGCGACGTTGGTGACCACGCCTTCCAACACCATGCCGGGTTGCAGATCCTTCATTTCGGAAACGCCTTCCGAGAACGTGGCGGTTCTGAATTCCGGGCGCGGGTCGCGTCCCGGTTTTTCCAGTTCCTTCAGGATGTCCCGCACGGTTGGCAGGCCGAAGCGGTCGTCGGCGTAGCGGGAGGCTTCCAGTTTGCCGACAGCGCGGGGATCACCGATCAGGCTGCGAATGTCGCCCCCCAGATCCACCAGGATTTTTTCCACCACCGGATAGGCTTCCGGGTGCACGGCGGAAGCGTCGAGCGGGTTTTCGCCGTTGGGAATGCGCAGGAATCCGGCGGCCTGCTCAAAGGTTTTTTCGCCCAGGCGCGGCACTTTTTTCAGATCGCCGCGCTTTTTGAAAGCGCCGTGTTCGTCGCGGTAGCGCACGATGTTGGCGGCGAGCGTCGCGTTGAGGCCGGAAATGCGGGTCAGGAGCGGGACAGAAGCGGTATTCACATCCACACCGACGGCATTGACGCAATCTTCCACCACCGCATCCAGACTTTTGGCGAGGCGGCTTTGCGAGACATCGTGCTGGTATTGTCCAACGCCGATGGATTTCGGTTCAATCTTGACCAGTTCCGCGAGCGGGTCTTGCAGGCGGCGGGCAATGGAAACCGCGCCGCGCAGGGAAACATCCAGTTCGGGAAATTCGCGCGCGGCAAATTCGGAAGCGGAATACACCGAAGCGCCCGCTTCCGAAACCACGATTTTGGTGAGCCTGAGTTCAGGATGCTGGCGCATCAGGTCGGCGACAAGCTTGTCGGTTTCGCGGCTCGCCGTGCCGTTGCCAATGGCGACGAGGCGCACGTCATGGGTCGCGCAGAGCCGGGCAAGGGTGGCAAGCGCCCCGATCCAGTCGTTTTTTGGCGCGTGCGGGTAAAGGGTGGCGGTGGCGAGAAGTTTGCCGGTGGCGTCGACCACCGCCGCTTTGCAACCGGTGCGGATGCCGGGGTCCAGCCCCAGCGTGCATTGGGCGCCAGCAGGCGCGGCAAGCAGCAAATCCTTGAGATTGCGGGCGAAAACCTGAATGGCCGCTTCCTCGGCGCGCTCGCGCAGGGCGCTCATGAGTTCCAGTTCCAGATGCAGGAAAATCTTGACCCTCCATGCCCAGCGCGCGCTATCGGTCAGCCATTTGTCGGCGGGACGCCCCGTATCGCGGATGCCAAAGCGCGTGGCGATACGTTGCTCGCAGGGATTCAATCCCGCTTTGGCGGATGGCTCCGTCATTTCGGAATCCAGCACGAGGGCGATGCTCAAAACGCCTTCGTTGCGTCCGCGCAACAGCGCCAGCGCCCGGTGCGAGGGCATGGCGGCGAGCGGCTCGGCAAAATCGAACCAGTCGCGGAATTTTGCCCCTTCCGTCTCCTTGCCCGCCACCACCGTGGATTTCACCAGGCCATGTTCGTTCAGGTATTCGCGCAGCGCCCCCAACAGTTCCGCATCTTCGGCAAAGCGTTCCATGAGAATTTGACGCGCGCCATCCAGTGCGGCCTTGGCGTCGGCAAAGCCCGCTTCGATGTTGAGATATTTATTTGCTTCCGCTTCCGGCGCAAGGTCGGGATGGGCGAGAAGGGCGTCCGCCAGCGGTTCCAGTCCCGCTTCACGGGCCATCTGCGCCTTGGTGCGCCGCTTGGGTTTGTAGGGAAGATAAAGGTCTTCCAGACGCTGCTTGGTTTCTGCCGCGCCAATTTCCGCCGCCAGTTCCGGCGTGAGTTTGCCCTGCTCCGCCACGCTTGCCAGAATGGCGGCGCGACGCGCTTCCAGTTCGCGTAGATAGAGAAGCCGCTCTGCCAGTGTGCGCAACTGCGTATCGTCCAGTCCGCCGGTCACTTCCTTGCGGTAGCGGGCAATGAACGGCACGGTTGCGCCTTCGTCCAGTAACTGTGCGGCAGCCAGCGTTTGCGCAGGACGGACATTCAGCTCTGCGGCAATGCGATGTTCAATGGTGGACAACATGACGGAGTATCCCCGGAAATCGAAAGGGGCGAATCCTGCCCAAAGCAGCGGGAAATGGCAAGCGATGCGACCATCACGAGCAATCCAAAGTGGCGGGAATTTCG
>JAISWQ010000030.1 GCA_031271025.1 Zoogloeaceae bacterium
TCGGCGCGCGCGGCAACAACTTAAAGGACGTGACCCTGGAACTGCCCGTGGGCGTCTTGACCTGCGTGACCGGCGTTTCCGGTTCGGGCAAATCCACGCTGATCAACGACACCCTGTACGCCGCCGCCGCGCGCGCGATTCACGGCGCGACCGCGGAACCTGCGCCGCATGACGAAATCCGCGGCCTGAGCCATTTCGACAAGGTGATCGATGTCGATCAATCGCCGATTGGCCGCACGCCGCGCTCCAATCCGGCGACCTACACCGGGCTTCTGACGCCCATCCGCGAACTCTTCGCGCAAGTGCCGGAAGCCCGCGCCAGAGGCTACGCGCCGGGGCGATTTTCCTTCAACGTCAAGGGCGGACGCTGCGAAGCCTGCCAGGGCGACGGCGTGCTCAAGGTGGAGATGCACTTTTTGCCGGATATCTACGTGCCCTGCGATGTCTGCCACGGCAAACGCTACAACCGCGAAACCCTGGAAATCCAGTACAAGGGCAAAAACATCCACCAGATTCTGGCAATGACGGTGGAAGAAGCCCATGCCTTTTTCGCCCCGGTGCCCAACGTCGCCCGCAAACTGCAAACCCTGATGGACGTGGGCTTGTCCTACATCACCCTGGGACAGAGCGCGACGACGCTCTCCGGCGGCGAAGCGCAACGGGTGAAACTCGCCCTCGAACTCTCCAAACGCGACACCGGCCGCACCCTCTACATCCTCGACGAACCCACCACCGGCCTGCACTTCGCCGACATCGAAATGCTGCTCACGGTGCTGCATCGCCTGGTGGAACACGGCAACACCGTGGTGGTGATCGAGCACAACCTGGATGTCATCAAGACGGCGGACTGGGTCATCGACCTGGGGCCGGAAGGCGGAGATGGTGGAGGAAGAATCATCGCCACGGGAACGCCGGAACAGGTGGCGAAAGTGAAGGGAATTCATACGGGGAAGTTTTTGCGGGGGGCGTTGGGGAAGGGGTAGCCTCTTGCGGTGACTATGACGACCGGACAACTATCGCGCTGCAAAGGTGGACAGATTGAAAGCTCGCTACACGCTGGCGACAATCGCTTGCGCCGACCGAATCGGCGATATACGATAGATATATCTTTATTGGAGCGCGCGTCATGAGTCGAATCCTGATTGATCTGCCCGATACCCAAGTGGCGGAGTTGGCGGTGCTGGTGAAAACCGAGCGCCGTCCGCGGGCGGCCGTTATTCGCCAGGCCATCGCCGCCTACATCGCGCAACACAGGCGTTCGCCTGGGACAAACGTTTTTGGCCTGTGGAAAGACAGGAAAATCGATGGTCTCGAATACCAGCGGGAGATGCGTTCCGAATGGTGAGGGCACTCTTCGACACGAACATTCTGATCGACTATCTGGGCGGGCTTGGCGCGGCGGACAGGGAACTGTCCCGTTATACCGACAAGGCCATCAGCACGATCACCTGGATGGAGATTCTTGTCGGCGCGAAGCCAGAGGAAGAGACCGCCCTGAAAACATGGCTGCTCGCGTTCGAGGTGATCGATCTGGATCGCGCAATTGCGGAACGCGCCGTCACGCTTCGAAGGGAGCGGCGCATTCGGCTCCCCGACGCCATCATCTGGGCTACGGCTCAAGTCCGTTCCCTGCTGCTGGTCTCTCGCAACACCAGGGACTTTCCGGAAGATGATCCTGGCATCCGGGTTCCATACCTGCTGTCCGATGTGGCGGGCAATACCCGATGATGACGTGCCGTATCCCCGCCGCGTCATTCTTCTGACGAAAGGAAATAGCGGGGCGTTTTTGCGATAAACCCTTCCAGCGACAAATCCTCCCCGCCATTTAGCCGCAATGCGGCGATAGAACGTTATGGAGCGGGCGCGGCATCGTCAGTTTTTGTCGTCCTTTTGTTCGACGATCCACAGCAGCAGGGCGTCCATTGCCTTTTCGCCCTGGGCGGCGTTGGTGTGGTTGATCAGGAAAGTGACGGCGTAACGTTTGCCGTGGATGTCCTGCACATAACCGGCGGCGGTTTTCGCGCCGTTCAGCGAGCCGGTCTTCATGTGGACGCGGCCAGCGGCGGCGGTGCCGCGCAGACGCTTCTGCATGGTGCCGTCGACGGCGGAAATGGGCAGCGAGGCGATGAATTCCGGCATGACCGCGCTTTGCCAGGCATGGATCAGCAAACGGTTGAGACTCTGGGCGCTGACGCGAGAGACGCGGAGACGGTGGAGGAAGAATCATCGCCGCGGGAACGCCGGAACAGGTGGCGAAGGGGAAGGGAAGTCATACGGGGAAGTTTTTGCGGGGGGTGTTGGGGTGATGATTGGCTGCTTGTCTGGCGCATTGCGCGCCATCGTTCATTTTTTCTCCCGCGTTTGCCGTTCCAGGCGCGCTTCGATTGCGGCAAGGTCGGGATCAGCGCGCAAGCGCAGGGTGTGTCCGTCCGGCAGGGTATGGCGCAGGGTATCGGCCAGCGCCTGCACCTGGGCGTTTTGGGGGTCTCCGGCAAAGAGTTGCCAGACGAACGTTTGTCCGTCAGGGGGAGGTGTCATGGCGGCGGCGATTTTCTCGCTGGTATAGCCCTGGGAGAGGCTGTCCAATATTGTCAGTTCATGCTGCGAGAAGTCCGCGGAGCTGTCCTGGTCCAGGTATTGAGATGCTATCAGGGCGCTTTTTTTCGCGTTGGCCGAAGCGTCTCGCCTG
>JAISWQ010000040.1 GCA_031271025.1 Zoogloeaceae bacterium
GTCGGGACGGCTGCTGGCGGCGTGGCGTTGTTCCGGCGAAAGGGCGCGCGCGAGGTTTTCCACCGCTTCCAGGCTCACCATCTCGCCCGCGACCTTGGCGAAACGCTTGACCCGTCCGACGATCTGGACAAAGCCGTCGGCGTCGATATCGACCACATCCCCGGTGTCGTACCAGCCTGCGCCAGCGTCGGTGGCGGGCGGTTGCAATACGCCGGGACGGTCGACCTTGAGGTAGCCGCTCATCACATTGGGGCCGCGCACCTGTAGCAGACCGCCGCGCGCAATGCCAGGTACCGGGAGCAGGTGGTGTTCCACACCGGGCAGGAATTGCCCGACGGTACCGCTCCTGTAGGCCATGGGCGTGTTGACGGCCAGCACGGGCGCGGTTTCCGTCGCGCCGTAGCCTTCAAAGATACGGAGGCCAAATTTCTCGAACCAGAGGTCACGCACGGATTCGGAGAGTTTTTCCGCGCCCGCGATGACATAACGCAGCCGGTAGAAATCATAGGGATTGGCAAAACGGGCGTAATGACCGAGGAAGGTGCTGGCGCCAAAGAGGACTGTGCAGCCCCGGTCATAGGCGAGTTCGGGAATCACCCGGTAGTGCAGCGGCGAAGGGTAGAGGAACAGATTCGCGCCGGAAAGCAGCGGCAGGAGCGCGCCCGCCGAGAGACCGAAGGAGTGAAAGATCGGCAGGGCGTTCAGGAACTTGTCCTGGCAGGAGAACGGCACGGAAGCGCGGATTTGCGCAATGTTGGCGAGAATGGCGCGGTGCGGCAGCACAACTCCCTTGGGGGCGCCTTCCGAACCGGAAGTGAAAAGCACCACGGCGGGGTCTTCCGGCGTCATGGGTTGTTCCGTCTTGCGCGGTTGCCAGAGCGCAAAGGCCATCAGCCAGAGTTTGTCGGAAAAACGGATGTTTTTGAGCCATTCCTCCAGATAGAGCACGCGCACGCCGGTCGTTGCCTCGAGCGCGGAGAGTTTGTCGGTCAGGCGCATTTGCTCGACGAAGGCGTGGGCGGTGATGAGCGTTTTGATTTCCGCCGCTTTGCAGGCAGCCTGCATCCCTTCTACCCCAGCGGTGTAATTGAGCAGGGCAGGCACCCGTTTTTGCGCGCCCATGCCGAGAATGAGGCAAAGCGTGGAAGCGAGATTGGGCAGGAGCACGCCGATCCGCTCGCCGGGCGCCGCCACTCGTGTCGTGAGACGCCCCAACATCAGGATCATCTTCAGCAAATCCTGATAGCGGTATTCCACGCGCTTGATGTCTTCCACCACCCGGCGCTGGCGTCCGTGACGCTCCAGCGCGTCACAAAAACTGGCAAACAGGGTTTTCTGCGGCTCCGAAGCAAAGATCATTTCCTGCATGAGCTGACGCAAGGCATCCCCCGCCTTGCGCCGCCGCAACTTGGCGGTAGGCGCTTCCGGCATGGGGATGTGCCGGAAGGGTAGGAGCGTGAGGCGGATACGGGGGAAAAAGGCGCGCGGCTGTTCGCCGGAAAGGCGGGAAAAATAACTGCGGGAGGGGCCGTCCAGGCGCACGGGCAGCACGGCCGCGCCGGTTTTCGCCGCGACGAAGGCGGGGCCTTCATAGACTTTCATCAGACTGCCGGTGCGAGTCAGCCGCCCTTCCGGGAAAATGACCACGGGACGTCCGCTCTTCAGAATGCGGATGACCTGCTTCATCGCCATCGGATTGGACGGATCGACGGAAAGATGGTCGGAGAGCAGCAGCACGAGGCGGAAGAGCGGGTTTTTCAACACTTCCGTATGCACGACGAATACCGGCTCCGGCACTGGCAGGAAGAGGCCAAGCAGGAGACCATCCAGCATGGATTCGTGATTGGCCACGATGAGCAGCCGTTCATTCTGTGCTCTGTTTTCCAGTACGCCCTGCACCCGGACGCGGAACAGGATTTTCAGGAGCCAGCGCAAGACCACGCAAACAAGGGATTTCATACGGAGAACCTCACGAAGATGCGGAAAACAGGGTTCAGCAGTTGTCGCGCAGATAATCCAGCACACGGGAAAGCGCCGATTCCAGCCGGGGACGGTTGATCCAGAACCACACCTCCTTGCCGATTTTTTCCGAGGCGAGCACTTCCGCCTCGTGCAAAACACGCAAATGGTGCGAAATGGTGGAACGCGCCAGCGGCGAGACTTCCACGATTTGTCCCACGTTCAGCCGTTCCCCTTTCTCGAAAAGCAAAAGGATGCGCTGGCGGTGTTTGTCACCCAGCGCGAAGAAAACGCGGGAAAGCGGCTGCCATTCCGGCGGCAGTACGCGGGTGTAATCAGTTTTCATCGTAAAACCAACTCCGGTTTGAAATTCCGCCCTTCAGGGTGGTGCGAAGGTTGGAACCTCGGCCTTCAGGCCGGGGTTTCGACGTAGTCACCTGGAAGGGGATGCAAACCCCTTCCAGGTTTGTTTTGAGCGACTTCGCATGAATGCCTGTCGCTGATTTCTTTCTAACCAAGATATTAGTTATATGGTTATGTTTTGTCAAGCGTGTGGATGTTCCCGTGCAGCGAGCTTCCAATCTGTCCGCCTTTGTCGCGTGTCGTGTTTCAGGCGAGGGGATCGATCACGTGCGATTGCCCTGGTCTCAATCCCGGAAATTTCCGTACTTGAGGGGAAAATCGCTGATTCCTTTCGTCACCAACTGGATGGCTGCCTGCAAATCGTCGCGTTTCGCGCCCTGCACGCGCACCTCGTCGCCCTGGATGCTGGCCTGTACCCTGAGCTTGGAATCCTTCAGCATCCTGACGATTTTCTTCGCCAGTTCGCTCTCGATCCCGCTTCTGATATTCAGTTCCTGCTTCACCTTGTTGCCGGAAATCTTCTGCACCGGCTGCGCGTCGAGGCGCTTGACGCTTTCCTTTTCCTTTTTTTCCATTGCGGGAAAAAGGATGTCCTTGATCTGGTCAAGCTGAAATTCGGAATCCCCCGTGAGGGTGATGATCCTGTTTTTCTCTTCCAGCTCGACGGAAGCTGATGTGCTCTTGAAATCGTAGCGGTTGGCGATCTGGCGCGCGGCCACATCCACGGCGTTTTTCAGGGCAACCATGTCGGCTTCGGAGGAAAAATCGAAGGAAGGCATTTTCGGAACTCCCGGAAAAATGAAGGCGCACATTGTACCGGAGATGCCGCCCCGGTTTTTTGGTACTCTGGATTTCACTCCGAGAGAAAGCATGCTTTCATTCCTGCATCGATTTTCTGCATCGCCCTCAGGGGAAACGCTGCTTTTTTGCAGCACAGGGAACAGGGCTGTTTCGATAACTCATTGATAAATATCAAGGATCATGAATTTTCTGGTCATGGCACGAATCTTGATGACATAGGGTTGTGCACGCGCCGGACTTGCAGGTTTGCAGGGGCCGTCCATGCAGATTCTCAACTTCACTCACAAAGGAATTCGTCCATGGCACGCAATCCGAAATACGACATCCTGTTCGAGCCGATCAAGATCGGCCCCAAGGTCTCTCCCAACCGCTTTTTCCAGTCGAGCCACTGCTGTGGGCTGGGTTCCGAGCGACCGGGCGCTCAGGCGCTCTTTCGCGGCACCAAGACCGAAGGCGGCTGGGGCGTGGTGTTTACCGAATACTGCTCGATCCATCCCGAATCCGACGAATTTCCCTACACCTCCGCCCGTCTGTGGGACGAGGGCGACGTCAGGAATCTGGGCGCGATGTGCGATGAAATCCACAAGCATGGCGGTCTCTCCGGCGTGCAATTGTGGTATGGCGGCGTGCATTCGCCGTCGCTGGAATCGCGCGAGGTGCCGCGCGCGCCCTCCAGCCTGCCCTCCAACCTGATGCCGGCGCGCACCATCTATGCCTCTGAAATGGACGAGGACGACATCGAGGCCGTCATCCAGATGTACGTGCTGGCGGCCAAACGCGCCCAGGATGCCGGGTTCGATCTGCTGGAAGTGACTGCTGGCGACAGCACCCTGCCGGTGCAGTTTCTGGAGCGGCGCTACAACAAGCGCACCGACAAATACGGCGGCTCGCTGGAAAACCGTACCCGTTTCTACATCGAGGTGATGACCGCCCTGAAACGCGCCTGCGGCGACACCAGCGCCATCACCACACGCTACGAAATCGACACCCTGCAAGGTCCGCACGGCATTCAGGCAACCGACGAGGGCATCCGGGCGCTGGAACTGCTGCACAAGGAAGGCGTGGTCGACCTGTATTCGGTGAAAATCGGCGACTACGAGGAATGGGGCGAAGACGCGGGATCGTCGCGCTTTCGCAAGTCCGGCTGGAT
>JAISWQ010000056.1 GCA_031271025.1 Zoogloeaceae bacterium
GCCCGTCTGATCGAAGCGCACGCGGATGACTTCGCGCTGCTGGATTCGCTCGACATGGGCAAATCCATTTCCGAACTTGTCGGCGGCGACGTGCCGTTTTCGGCGCTCACCTTCCAGTATTTCGGCGAGGCCATCGACAAGGTGGAAGGCGTGGTCACCAGTACCGATCCGGCGGCGCTGCATCTGATCGTGCGCGAACCGCTGGGCGTGGTCGCCTGTGTGACGCCGTGGAACTATCCATTGATGATGGCGGCCTGGAAAGTGGCTCCGGCGCTGGCGGCGGGCAATTCGGTGATCCTGAAGCCCGCTGAGCAAAGCCCGCTCTCCGCCCTTTTGCTGGCAAGCATCATCAAGGAGGCGGGGGTGCCGGACGGTGTTTTCAACGTGGTCAACGGCTTCGGCGAGGACGCGGGCAAGGCGCTGGCGCTTTCCATGGATGTCGACAAGATCGGCTTCACCGGTTCCACCGAGGTGGGCAAATTGATGCTGGTCTATTCCGGCCAGTCGAACATGAAGAAGGTGACGACCGAGTGCGGCGGCAAAAGTCCGCAGATCATCTTTCCCGACGCCGACATCGACACGGCGGTCACCTACAGCGTCAATAACATCTACACCAATCAGGGCGAAGTGTGCAGCGCCAGTTCGCGGTTCCTCGTGCATGAATCCATTTACGACGCCTTCATCGAAAAGTTCGCCGAAGCGTCCAAACGCTTCATCCCCGGCGATCCGCTCGATCCCGCCACCACGATGGGGCCGCTGGTCACGCGCGAGCAGCAGGCGCGGGTGCTCGCCTACATCGAGAAGGGCAAGCAGGACGGTGGGCGTCTGGTGTTCGGCGGCGGCGTTCCGGCGGGACTGGAGGCGGGCAACTACGTACAGCCCACGCTGTTCGCGGACGTCACCCGCGACATGACCATCGCCCGCGAGGAAATTTTCGGACCGGTGGGTGCGGTGTTGAAGTTCAGGGATTACGACAACGCGCTCGCCATCGCCAACGACAGCATCTACGGACTCGCCTCGGCGGTGTGGACGAAAGACCTTGCCACCGCGCACAAGGCGGCGCGCGATCTGGAAGCCGGCATCGTCTGGGTCAATTGCTACGAGCACGGCGACATGACCCAGCCCTGGGGCGGCTACAAGCAATCCGGGCAGGGGCGCGACAAGTGTTTTGAAACCATTCTCGCGCACATGCAGACGAAATCGGTCTGGGTCAATCTGGGCTGAAGCACATCGCTTTTTCATTCCACAAAGGAGAATCATCATGACAACCGTACATGATCCGCTCAACCCCGTATCCGTGGAGGCGGGGGACGCTGAAGACGTTGCACAGTTGAAGGCGCTGGGCGTCAATCCGCACTTCAACCGCCGCATGAGCCTGTGGCAGAATTTTGCCCTGGGTTTTACCTATCTTTCCCCGGTGGTGGGCGTCTATAGCCTGTTCGGGTTCTGTCTGGCCACGGGCGGGCCGCCGATGATCTGGACCTATCTCATCATCGCGCTGTGCCAGTTTCTGGTCTGCCTGGTGTTCTGCGAGGTCGTCTCGCAATTCCCGATTTCCGGCGGCATCTACCCCTGGGCGCGACGGCTTGTCGGCAAACGCTGGGCGTGGATGGCGGGCTGGATCTACGCCTGGGCATTGTGTACCAGCATCGCCGGAATCGCGGTGGGCGCTTCACCCTTCCTCGGCTCCATGATGGGCATGGAATCTTCCGCGATGCTGACGGTGATCATCGCGCTGACGCTCATCGCCATCGTGACCGGCTTCAATCTGGAAGGCACGCGCTGGCTGGGAAGGGTCGCCATGTTCGGCTTCCTCTGCGAGCTGATCGGCGCGCTCGCGGTCGGCGCTTACCTGCTCTTCTTCCATCGCAATTACGATTTCGGGGTGTTTTTCAATACCTTCGACATCAACATCGACGGTTCCTACTGGCCGGCCTTCCTCGCCGCATCGCTGGGCGGACTGTTCCAGTATTACGGGTTTGAAGCCTGCGGCGACGTGGCCGAGGAAACTCCGAATCCTTCCCGCGCCATCCCCAAGGCCATGCGCATGACCATCTACGTCGGCGGCGTGGCGGCGATGTTCATCTGCGTCTCGCTCATCCTCGCGGTGCCGGACATGCAGGCGGCGCTACAACCGGACGAGAACGGAACGCCCGTCATCATCACCATCCTCAATCAAGCCTTTGGGCCGGTGGGCACCAAGCTCGTCGTCGCGGTGGTGGCGATCTCCTTCCTCTCCTGCATCCTGTCGCTGCAAGCCGCTGCAAGCCGCATGGTCTATGCGTATTCCCATGACGACATGTTCATCGGCAGCAAGCTCTTTCGCCGCGTTTCGGAAAAGCACCGCGTGCCCTCGAACGCGATTCTCCTCGTCGGCGTGCTAACCAGCGCCCTGTGCGTCGCCAGTTACTGGATGGAGGACGCCATCGTCACCATCGTGAGTTTTGGCGTCATCGGCATCTACCTGTCGTTCCAGATGATCGTCATCGCCGCCCTCATTGCCCGCGTGCGCGGCTGGCAGCCTTCCGGCGCGTTTCGTCTGGGCGCGTGGGCCTGGCCGGTGAACATCGCCGCGCTGGTCTATGGGGTGCTTGCCATCATCAACATGGCCTGGCCGCGCGGCGGGGACTGGAACATGATCGTCTCCTGCGGCATCGTGCTGGGCATGGGCTTCTTCTACATGCTGCTCTTCAAGCCCTACGACCAGGGTTCTTCTCCCTACGGCGACGCGCACATCCTCTTCGGCAGGAAGAAACAGGAAGCCGCCGTCCGGGAAGACGACAAGGATCAAGGCGACGGCGAACCGGTTCTGGCTGGCGTCTGACCCGCTTTTCGATTTTCAAACCACAGGGAGGGGAGGTCTCCTCTCCTCCCGGACCTCTACCGCAAGGAGTTTTTCATTCATGTCTGTATCGCAAACCAACGTCCAGCTTTTCCAACGTCGTGTCGACGCGCTGCCGCGCGGCATCGGCAATGCCCATCCGATTTTTGCCGAAAAGGCGCTCAACGCCGAAATCTGGGATGTGGAAGGCAAGCGTTACATCGACTTTTGTGCCGGGATTGCCGTGTTGAATACCGGGCATTGCCACCCGAAAGTCGTAGCCGCGATTCAGGCGCAGGCGGTGCGCTTCACCCATACCTGTTTTCAGACCGTCGCCTATGAAGGCTATGTGACGCTCGCCGAACGTCTCAACAGGCTTGCGCCCGGCAGCGCGCCCAAAAAGACCTTTTTCATGAACACGGGCGCGGAAGCGGTGGAAAACGCCGTCAAGGCGGCGCGCGCCTACACCGGACGTCCCGGCATCATCGCCTTCCAGGGCGCTTTTCACGGACGCACGCTCCTGACCCTCGCCCTGACCGGCAAGGTTGCGCCCTACAAGATCGGTTATGGTCCTTTTCCCGGCGATATTTTCCATGCGCCCTATCCCTCCGAAAGCGCGGGAATTTCTGTCGATGAGGCCATCGCCGGGATCGAAAAGCTCTTCAAGAGCGACATCGAAGCTTCCCGCATCGCGGCTTTCATCGTCGAGCCAGTGCAGGGCGAAGGCGGCTACATTCCTGCGCCTGCCGATTTTCTCCAGCGTCTGCGCGCGCTGGCCGACCAGCACGGCATTCTCCTCATCGCCGATGAAATTCAGTCCGGCGTGGCGCGCACCGGCAAGTTCTTTGCCATCGAGCATTCCGGCGTGATTCCCGACATCCTCACCCTGGCGAAGGGTCTGGGCGGCGGCACGGTGATTTCCGCCATCGTGGGTCGCGCCGACGTGATGGAAGCCTCCCTCCCCGGCGGTCTGGGCGGCACCTACGGCGGCAACCCGGTTTCCTGCGCGGCGGCGCTCGCCGTGCTGGAGGTGGTGGAAAAGGAAGAACTCTGCGCACGCAGCATCGCCATTGGCGAGCGCATCCGCGGCTATTTTTCCGCGCTGGCGCAAAAGATTTCCTTCATCGGCGACATTCGCGGCTTGGGCGCAATGAGCGCGGTGGAGTTTTCCACCGGCGGCGACAAAAAGAAACCCGAGCCGGAAATTGCCAATGCCTTGAAGGAAGAAGCCATGAAGCGCGGCCTTCTTTTGCTCAACTGCGGCGTCAACGGCAACGTCCTGCGCCTGATGACCCCGCTCACCATTTCCGACGCGGTGCTGGATGAAGGGCTTGCCATCATCGGCGACATCCTGACGGAACTGGATAAAAAGGCATGAGACCCTGTTCATGATTTCTGATTTTTCCTGGCGCGATTTTCGCAGCCATCGTCATTGTGAGGGCCGAAAGCCCATGGTAATCCGGGCGGCCTTCGGGTTTGCGCCAGCGTTCCGGATAGCCGAACCGCCGCATGGATTGCCGCGTCGCTGCGCTCCTCGCAATGACGAGGTGGGGGGATTGCCGCGTCGCTGCGTTCCTCGCAATGACGGTTTCCCTCCCACTCGTCATTGCGAGGGCCGAAGGCCCGTGGCAATCCATACGGCCTTGCAGGTTGCCCCGGCGTTTCGGATAGCCGAACCGCCGCATGGATTGCCGCGTCGCTACGCTCCTCGCAATGACGAGGTGGGGGGATTGCCGTGTCGCTGCGTTCCTTGCAATGACGAGGCGGGGAGATTGCCGCATCGCTACGCGCCTCGCAATGACGAGGCGGGGGGATTACCACATCGCCGTGCGCCTCGCAATGACGATGTGGAAAAATCTCTTCCCGTCACGATCCACGCATGACATGGCGGCCAACGTGTATCTGATCCAGGACAATTCCCGTTCGCGGGTCGGACGTTTGTTCATCCTGCGCATCTACTTTTTTCAAGCCACGGGATCAGCAGCGTGACCACAGGGCATCTTCCCGCATCCCAAACGGAAAATGCCGTGCTCGACGCGCTGCCGGCAGGCGGGATCGATGTGCGGGTACTGGCGGCACAGGGCGTGCCGGGCAGCGTCAGGCTGTATGTTTCCGGGAAGCGGATTCCGCTTTCGGACAGCCTGCCGGTGATGGAGCGATTTGCCCTCAAGGTTGCCGATTACCATTCGGCGGCGCGTCCGCGTCCGGATGGTGTCGAAGCCTGGACGCATACATTCACGCTGGCGGAAGCGCGTCCCGTGGCCGGGGACGAAGACGCGGCGGCGCGTGTCGTCCGGCTGGAAGAGGCGCTGCGCCGTGTCTGGCGCGGCGCGGCGGAAGCCGACGCCTTTTGCGCGTTGACCACGGTACTGGGACTGGATTGGCGGGAAGTAACGGTTTTGCGCGCCTATGCCTGTTATTTGCGCCAGACAGGGTTTCCACCCACCGGAGCGGAAATGGCGGCGGCGCTCTGCCGCAACCGGGGCGTTACCCTGGCCTTTGTCCGCCTGTTCGCGGTGATGTTCGATCCCGCGCCGCAGACGAATCGCGCGGCGGCAACCACGCATCAGAAAGAAACCGCGCGCGCGGCGCTGGAAGGGGTCGACAACGCCGGTGATGATCGCATCCTGCGTAAATTCCTGATGCTGATCGAAGCGACGCTGCGCACCAATCACTACCAGCGTCAGGCGGATGGCGGCAGCAAGCCCTACCTGGCGCTGAAATTCGACAGCCGCGTGCTGGAAGAATTGCCGCTGCCGCGCCCTCTGGTGGAAATTTTTGTCTGTTCGCCAGAGATGGAAGGCATCCATCTGCGCGGTGGCCGCATTGCGCGCGGCGGCATTCGCTGGTCGGATCGGCACGCCGATTTCCGCACCGAGATTCATGGTTTGCTGAAGGCGCAGATGGTGAAGAATGTCGTCATCGTGCCGGAAGGTTCCAAGGGCGGCTTTGTCGTCAAAACGCCGCCGCATACGGGCGACGCGGGCGCGCAGCGCCGGGAAGGCATCGCCTGTTACGAAACCCTGATCCGGGGTCTGCTGGATCTGACCGACAACATCGCCGGAAAGACGCTGGTTGCGCCCAGGGAGGTGGTCTGCCGCGATGGTTCCGACCCCTATCTGGTGGTGGCGGCGGACAAGGGGACAGCGACGTTTTCCGACATCGCCAACCGCGTCGCCGCCGAATATGGATTCTGGCTGGGCGACGCCTTTGCCTCTGGCGGCTCCGTCGGTTACGACCACAAGAAAATGGGTATCACCGCGCGCGGCGCCTGGGAATCCGTGCGCGGCCACTTCCGCGAAATGGGACGCGACCTGGAGACGGAAACCCTGACCGTCGCGGGTGTGGGCGACATGTCCGGCGATGTGTTCGGAAACGGCATGTTGCTTTCGCCCGGAATCCGGCTCGTGGCCGCCTTTGACCATCGCCACGTTTTTCTCGATCCCGATGCGGGTACAAAGACGGCTTTCAGGGAGCGGCAACGGCTTTTCCGGCTGCCGCAATCCTCCTGGGGCGACTACGCGCCGGAAGCCCTGGGTGCGGGCGGCGGCGTGTTTTTACGCACGCGGAAAGAAGTCACGATCAGCGAATCCGCGCGGCAAATGCTGGGGCTGGCTTCCGTAAAAACCTCGCCCAACGCCATTGTCGCCGCCCTGCTGAAACTGCCGGTAGACCTGCTCTGGCTGGGCGGCATCGGCACCTATGTAAAGGCAACGGCGGAAACGCACGAACAGGTAGGCGATCACGCCAACGACGCCGTGCGGGCGGACGCGCGCGAACTGCGTTGCAAAGTCGTGGGCGAGGGCGCGAATCTGGGTTTTACGCAAAAGGCGCGCATCGAATACGCGCTTGCCGGGGGACGCATCAATACCGACGCCATCGACAACGCCGGCGGGGTGAATTGTTCCGACCACGAGGTCAACATCAAGATTCTGCTGGATCAGGCGATCAGGAACGGACGGCTGACACAGGAAGAACGGGATCGCCTGCTGGCGGACATGACGGACGAAGTGGCGGCGCTGGTCCTGCGCGACAACACCCTGCAAAGCGAGGCGCTTGCCATTGCCCTCATGAGCGCGCCCGGAATGCTGGATACCCACCAGCGTCTGATGCGCAGTCTGGAACATGAAGGACATCTGGATCGCAAGGTGGCCGCCCTCCCGGATGACGAGGAACTGAAGGCGAGACGCGCGATTGGACTGGGGTTGACCCGGCCTGAACTCGCCATGCTGCTGGCCTATACCAAGATTGCCATCCATATGGAAATCATCCGCTCCAGACTGCCGGATGATCCGCTCTTTTCCCAGGATCTGGCGCGCTATTTCCCGGCCTGTCTGCGCGAACGCTTCGCGGCGGAAATCGAGACGCATCCCCTGCGCCGCGAAATCGTCGCCACCATGGTGACAAACGGCATGGTGAACCGGGTCGGCAGCGGTTTTGTCAATGACTTGCAGGAAAAGACGGGCTGCACCGACGCCGAAGCGATATGCGCCTACGCCGTGGCGCGCGATGTATTTGAACTGGAACGCCACTGGGCCGCCATCGAAACGCTGGAAGGCAAAACGTCGCACGCAACCCGGGCGGCCTTGCTGCTGGAAGCGCGCAAGCTGGTAGAAGCCGCGACGCTCTGGGTGCTGCGCAATCTGCCCGCGCCGCTGGATGTTTCCGCTGTTGTCCGGCACTTTGGCGCGCGCGTGGCGCGGGTGGCCGCAACCTTGCCGGAGGCGCTGGGCGCGGCGGGCAGGACGGAATACGAAGAACGCCTTGCCGCTGAACGCGCCGCTGGCGTGCCGGAAGACCTCGCCCGTTTCTACGCGGCGCGGCGGGAACTGGAAGCCGCGCTCGCCATCGCGTTGCTCGCCGAACGCGCCGGTTTTGCGGAAGAAGTGGCCAGCCGTCTGTGGTTTTTTACACGGGAGGCATTGGAAGTGCCGCTTTTTGTTGCGGCCATCGCGGTCATTCCCTGTCGCAATGAAACGGAAAGCCAGGCGGTGCTGGGACTTTCCGGCCAGTTGGGCGACGCCTTTGTCCGTCTGGCGGAAAGTCTTGTCCGAAAGCTGGCGAAAACCGGAATGGAGACGGACATCGCCGTCACGCTGGATACGCTTCTCGCGGCCAAAGCCTTCCTCCGTGACCGCCTGCGCGCGCTGGCAACCCGTCTGCGTCATGGCGAAGCGCCCAGCCTGGCGCTGCTTTCCGTTGCGGCGCACACGCTCGCGGCGCTGGCGGAAGGCTGAGAATTTTTCCCCTACAATTACAGACCGGGCGCAAAAAACTGTTCATGATCTTCGACAAGCCACTTTTCCAGGTCATCTTCGCCACAAGTGATACAGGTTCCAAACACCACTTCACGCATTCAACCCAGGGAGAAACCACAATGCAATTGAACGACACCACACTGCTGAAAGACAAAGCCTATATCAACGGAGAATGGGTGGCCGCCCCCAACGGCGCAACCTTCAGGGTCGAAAATCCGGCCACTGGCGAACTTCTGGCTTCGGTGGCCGAGCTGGGCGCGGCGGAAACCCGCGCGGCCATCGTCGCTGCCGAACAGGCGATGAAAAGCTGGAAGCGCCGCTCCGGCAAGGAACGCGCCCTGATCCTCAGAAAATGGTACGAGCTGATCGTCGCCGCAACGGAGGACCTCGCGCGCATCATGACCACGGAACAGGGCAAGCCGCTGGCGGAAGCCAGGGGCGAAGCCGCCTACGCCGCGAGCTTTGTCGAATGGTTCGCGGAAGAGGCGCGGCGTGTTTACGGCGACGTCATGCCTTCGCCTGCCGCGGACAAACGGATTCTTGTGCTGAAACAGCCGATCGGGGTCTGCGCCGCGATCACCCCCTGGAATTTTCCCGCCGCCATGATTACCCGCAAGGTCGCGCCCGCCATTGCCGCCGGTTGCGCCGTGCTGGTCAAACCGGCGGAAGCCACCCCCCTGACGGCGCTGGCGCTGGCTGAACTCGCCCATCGCGCGGGCATTCCGGCGGGCGTGTTCAACATCGTCACCGGCAAGGCGCGGGAAATCGGCGCGGAAATGACCAGCAACCCGACGGTGAAAAAACTCTCCTTTACCGGCTCCACGGAAATTGGCCGGCTCCTGATGGCGCAGAGCGCGCCCACGCTCAAGAAACTTTCGCTGGAACTGGGCGGCAACGCGCCTTTCATCGTCTTCGACGACGCCGATCTCGATCTCGCCGTGGAAGGGGCGCTGGCCTCCAAATTCCGCAACAGCGGCCAGACCTGCGTCTGCGCCAATCGTCTCCTGGTGCAGGCGGGCGTGTATGACGCCTTTGTCGCCAGACTCACGAAAAGCGTGCAGGCGCTGCGGGTCGGCAATGGCCTGGAGGCGGGCGTGACCCAGGGTCCCCTGATCGACGAAAAAGCCGTGCAAAAGGTGGAGGCGCAGATCGCCGACGCCGTGGCCAAAGGCGGACGCATCCTCATTGGCGGCAAGCGGCACGCGCTGGGACGCAGCTTCTTCGAGCCGACGGTCATCGCCGACGCCACCCCGGACATGCTCTGCGCCCGCGAGGAAACCTTCGGCCCGCTTGCGCCGGTCTTCCGGTTCACAACGGACGCCGAGGCCGTCGCCTTCGCCAACCGCACCGAATTCGGCCTCGCCAGCTATTTCTTCAGCCGCGACCTGGCGCGGGTCATCGACGTGGCGGAAGAACTGGAATACGGCATGGTTGGCGTCAATACGGGTCTCATTTCCAATGAAGTCGCGCCCTTCGGCGGCATCAAACAATCCGGCTTTGGCCGCGAAGGCTCCAAATACGGCATTGAGGAATACCTCTCCATCAAGCAAATCACTCTGGGCGGGCTGGGCTGAAAACGCGCGGGCAGTGCTGCGCCTGGGGAGAAACTCCCGAAGCCGCATCCCAACGCTTGCAACGACGCCCGCAAGGGAACGGGACTGGATCACGCGGAGCCTGGACGCGCTCCGCGTGAAAAGCGGTTCATCGTAAAACCAACTCTGGTTTGAAATCCCGACCGTAGCCATTGGGGAGGGGAAAGAAACCCCTTCCCAATGGCGTCTGACCGACAGCCCTGAAAGGCTGTCGCTGATTTTTGCTGCCATGAAGGCGCATGACCGACGATGATTCCCGCTATAATGCTGCGTTGCACACATAAGATCACCACAAGGAATACCATATGGAAGCCAAGATACGGATCATCAAGAAATATCCCAACCGGCGGCTGTACGATACCCGAACCAGCGCCTATATCACCCTGAGCGAAGTGAAGGAACTGGTGCTGGGGTTTGAAGCGTTCCAGGTGGTGGATGCCAAGAGCGGCGAGGATTTGACCCGCAGCATCCTGTTGCAGATCATCCTGGAAGAAGAAAGCGCGGGCATTCCCATTTTTTCCAGCGAACTGCTTTCCATGATCATCCGTTTCTACGGTAACGCCATGCAGTCCATGCTGGGCAAATATATGGAGAACAATCTCCATTCCTTCGTGGAATTTCAGCATACGGTGCAGGATCAGGTGCTTTCCCTTTACGAAGGCAACCCCCGCCTGCAAAACGAATTGTGGTCGCAACTCCTCAACTTCCAGCAGCCGGACATGCAGGGCGTGATGTCGACCTATATGGGACAGAGCCAGTCCATGCTGCAAAAAATCCAGTCGCAGGCGCGCTCCATCCTGGGCGCGGGGTATCCGGCGGAGTTTTTTCCGCCACGCGCCCCAAAAAATTCCGCGCCCGAACCTTCCGCCTCGATCACCGGGGACGCGCGCCAGGGGACGCCTCAGCCGCCGCGCCGTCGCCTGAGCAAAAATTAGCGACAGCCCTTCAGGGCTGCCGGTCAAACTCCATTGGGAAGGGGTTTGCATCCCCTCCGCACCTTTCTTACGGGCGGGGTTTCAAGCCGGAGTTGGTTTTACGATGAAAAACAGCGGTTGAATCTGGCACGCTCACTGTTGCCATGGCGTGTAGAATCGTCGCTTGTCCTTTTTCCATTTTTTCTTTTTCATGCGTCAGTTGCTGCTCGATCTGTTGCCGGAATCGCCGCCTTCACTGGAAAATTTCCTTGAAGGCGCGAGCAACGCCGAAACGCTGGTTGCACTGACCCAGTGGCTGGCCGCAGGGGGAGACTTCTGTTTTTTCCTCTGGGGCGAACGGGGTTCCGGCAAGACCCATCTGCTGACCGCCAGTCGTTTTGTCTATGTTGATGCAAGTCTGGATATGGATCTGGCCAGCCTGCCGCCGGAAAATCTTCCGCCTGGTCTGGCTGTCGACCGGGTGGAGGCGCTTTCCGCCGCTGGACAGATTGCGCTTTTCAACGCTTTCAATCGTCTGAAAGGAGCGGGCGGCAGACTGTTGGCGGCGGCGGGCGACGCGCCAGCGCGTCTTCAGGTGCGCGAGGATTTGCGCAACCGGCTGGGATCAGGGCTGATTTATCGGCTTGCCGCGCTTTCCGATACGGAAAAGGCCGCCGCGCTGACCCGCAAGGCCGTCGAACGCGCCATGCCGCTCACGCCGGAAGTGCTGGAATACCTGCTCAGACACGCCCCGCGTGACATGCCCACGCTTTCCGCTCTGCTCACGGCGCTGGATCGTGCCGCGCTGGAAGCGAAGCGTCCCATTACCCTGCCGCTCCTGCGTGATCTTTTACGCCAGACGCTGGCCGAACCTGCTTTTCTGGAGCCTTGATTTTCATGCAACTTGCGCTTTTTGATTTGGACAACACCCTGCTCTCTGGAGATTCGGATTTCGAGTGGTCGCAATTCCTGATTTGTCAAGGCGTGCTGGATCGCGCAACGCAGACCAAACTCAACCGGAAATTTCTCGCTGACTATCAGGCTGGGCAATTGCAACTCGATGCGTTCCTGGATTTCCAGCTCGCGCCGCTGGCGCGGCATCCGCGCGCGCAATTGGAACACTGGCGGCGGATTTTCGTCGACAGGTTCATTCGTCCCCTCATCAACCAGAAGGCACGGCAACTGGTATCCGGGCATCTGGCGCGCGGGGATCTCTGTGCCGTGGTCACGGCCACCAACAGTTTTGTCACAGCGCCCATTGTCCGTGAATTTGGCATCCATCATCTGATTGCCACGATTCCCGCCAGCGAAAATGGCGAATTTACCGGCAAGGCGCGTGGTACGCCCGCATTCCAGGCGGGCAAGATCGAACGGGTGGAATCCTGGCTGGAAGCCATTGGCCTCTGGTGGCCAAGTTTTACCACCACCCGTTTTTACAGCGATTCGCACAACGACCTGCCCTTGCTGGAAAAGGTCAGCAACCCTGTGGCCGTCGATCCCGACGAAAAGCTGCGCGCGCACGCGGAAAAGCTCGGCTGGGAAATCATCAGCCTGCGCTGAGGGAAAGGGAAACAGCATGATTCGTAAATTTATCCGGCGCGTATTTGCGCTGGGTACGGCCGGAACCGGGGCGCCTGCCGTGCGTCCAGCGGCGGCCATTCCGGTCGGCGTGCACGGCATTCGCCGCGAGCAGGTCAGTGACGCCAGCCGCAAGGTTTGCGAAACCTTGCAAAAACAGGGATTCAAAGCCTATGTGGTGGGCGGCGCAATACGCGATCTGCTGGTTGGCGTGCCGCCCAAGGATTTTGACGTCGCCACCGACGCGCCCCCGGAAGACGTGCGCCGCGCCTTTCGCCGCGCGCGGGTCATCGGGCGGCGCTTCCAGATTGTCCATGTCTATATGGGGCGCGAAATCGTGGAAGTCACCACCTTTCGCGCCGACGTCAAAAGACAGGGTGAGGCCATTCGTGCCGACGCGCACGGAAGGCTGTTGCGCGACAACGCTTTCGGCTCCCTGGCCGAAGACGCCGCCCGCCGGGATTTCACGGTCAATGCGCTCTATTTCGATCCCGCCAGCGAGCAGATTCTCGATTTTCATCATGGCGTGGCCGACCTGAAACAGAAAACCCTGCGCATGATTGGCGATCCGCCGACCCGTTATCGTGAAGATCCGGTCCGCATGTTGCGCGCGGTGCGGCTTGCCGCCAGACTGGGGTTGGTCATCGACCCTGCGGCGCGACGGCCAATCCGGGAAATGGCGTCCCTGCTGGAAAACGTGCCCACCGCCCGCCTTTTCGACGAGATGCTGAAACTCTTTGCCAGCGGCTATGCCGTGCGTTGTTTGCGGGAGTTGCGCGCGGAAGGGCTGCATCGTGGCATCCTGCCGGTGCTGGATGACATCTTTGCCGAAGCGGAGGGCGAACGTTTCGTCATGGAGGCGCTCGCCAATACGGACGCGCGCATCCGGCAAGGCAAGACTTCCTCGCCCAGCTTTCTCTTCGCGGCGCTGCTCTGGCCACTGGTGCGCGTCGCCTGGGAGCGCGGCAAGGCAGCGGGCGAGGCGTCGATTCCGGCGCTTTATCTGGCAATGGGCGAGGTGCTGGATTTGCAAAGCGAAAATCTTGCCGTCACCCGGCGCATCGCCAGTGACATCAAGGAAATCTGGGGCTTGCAACCACGCTTCGAGCTGCGCGCCGGAAGGCGGCCCTATGGCCTGCTGGCGCATCCGCGTTTTCGCGCCGCTTATGACTTTCTCGCCCTGCGCGTGGAAGCCGGGGAGTTGGCGGAAGAGGTGCTGGACTGGTGGACGCGCTTCCAGAATACCGAGGGAGAAACGCGCGCTGCCTTGTTGTTGCCGGAGACCGGCGGTAGCGGTAAAAAGCGGCGGCGACGGCGCAAGAAACCGGCGGCGGAAGCTGTCACGGAATCTTCAGAAATTTACGCATGAACGCTGCCTCCGTCGCGGCGGCGCGCGCCTATGTTGCGTTGGGCGCGAATCTGGGCGAGGCACGCCACGTGGTGCAAAAAGCCGTTGCGGCCTTGGGGCGTTTGCCGCAAACCCGCTTTCTTGCCGCCTCCTCGCTCTATCAGACCGCGCCGGTGGGGCTTTTACACCAGCCGGATTTCATCAATGCGGTTGTCGCGCTGGAAACCACCCTGACCGCGGAGGCGCTGCTCACCGCGCTCTTTGCCGAGGAACAGGCGCAAGGCCGGCTGCGCAGTGTGCCCAACGCGCCACGTACCCTGGATCTGGATTTGCTGCTTCATGGCGCGGAAACCCGGCAGAGCGCCTTCCTCACCCTGCCGCATCCACGGATGCACCTGCGCGCTTTTGTGCTCACGCCGCTTGCCGAAATCGCGCCGGATCTCATCCTGCCCGGACGCGGCAGCCTCAAAGCCTGGCTACCCGCCGTGGCCATGCAGCGCGTCACCCGCCTTGCCGCGTGAATCCCGTTTTCCGACGGAGCACGGGGGCGATTGAAAATGGCCTGCCACCGTGTCATTGCAAGAAACATCGCGCGACAGCAACACAACAATACCGCAATTCCCACCGCCTCAGCAAAAATGAAGAACGGCGCGGCGATTTGGCGTGCGGGAACAAAGCGCCCGCTTTCAAGGCCGCGACCTTGCGGCCTGCGAAGGCAAGCCGCCGCCACGACACAACGATCGCTTCGTCTTTCATCCTTCCGGCCTCAATCAATACCGGTAATGCTCCGCCTTGTACGGCCCTTCGACCGGTACGCCGATGTAGGCGGCCTGTTCCGGGGTGAGCGTTGTCAAGTGCGCGCCGATTTTTTTCAGATGCAGACGCGCCACCCGCTCGTCCAGTTTCTTGGGGAGCACATAGACGCCGACCGGATATTCCGCCGTCCGGGTAAAGAGTTCGATCTGCGCCAAAGTCTGGTTGGCGAAGGAATTGCTCATCACGAAACTGGGGTGTCCGGTGGCGCAGCCGAGATTCACCAGCCGCCCTTCGGCGAGCAGAATGAGGCGCTTGCCGTCCGGGAAAATGATGTGATCGACCTGCGGCTTGATGTTTTCCCAGGTGTATTGCTTCAG
>JAISWQ010000096.1 GCA_031271025.1 Zoogloeaceae bacterium
TCCCATGCGTCCGGCGATCCATGTCCAGCGTTTCGCGGATGAAAAACCAACCCGCTTCTCCGGCGGGTTTTCTTGCAACCTCATGAAAGGAAAATGAAATGGCAACAACGACAATCAAGGTAGACGGCATGTCCTGCGGCGGCTGCTCTTCTCGCGTAGGCCGCCTGCTCCAGGAATTGCCCGGCGTGGCAAAGGCCGAGGTCGAACTCTCCTCCGGCCTCGCGCAAGTGGAATTCGACGCCGGAAAAGTCGACCACGCGGCACTGCTCACCGTCATCCGCGACGCGGGATTCGGGGCGCAGATTCCGTAGGCGGGTTTTTTCACCGCCTGAGATGCTGTTTCAGGCGCTGCCGGTTTGCCCCTTGTTTCGTCAAGGGACGCTGTGGCTGGCGGCGCATGATCCGTTCGACTGACTGGAGATCATATGTCTGTCTCGTTACCCAGAAACGCCGCCGGGGCGCTCCCCGTTTTTTGGCGCGCGGCATTGTTTGCCGGTGTGTTGTCGGTTCATGGCCTGGGTTTCGCGCTCGTCCCTGGAGCGGGCACGAACGGACAGGAGAAAGCGCGGGGGCCGAAGATTCTACAGGCAAGCTGGATCGCGGCCGCCGGCACACCCACGCCCATGCCCATTGCGCCGGAACCTGTCGCTGCGCCGAAACCGTCCGTCAAGCCGGAGAAGACGAAACCCAAACCCCTGTTGACCCGGCAGGCAGACGCGCCCGAACCCATGACACAGACCGTCGCCGCTTTTGCGCCCTCCTTGCCGGAAGAAGCCTCGGCAAGCGCCCCCGATTCCGGGGAGCACGAAGCGCGTGATGCGCCCGCCACGGGAGGCGTTCCCGCCGCAGGTGAAGCGGGGGATGGCAAAGCGCGTGCTGAGGGTGAGGCGGGGCAAGGCAGCGCTGCAATCCCGCCTTCACATGCCGATTATCTTTCCAACGCGCGCCCGGACTATCCCAGCGCGTCGCGCGCGCAAGGCGAGCAGGGCGTGGTGTCGCTGTTCATTCACGTCAACGCCGAGGGCAAGACCAGTTCGGTCGCCCTGCACAGAACCAGTGGTTACGCGCGGCTCGATCTGGCGGCCATGGAAGTCGTCTGGCGCTGGCGTTTCATCCCGGCCCGGCAAAACGGCAGACCGGTGGCGGGTACGGTCATCGTGCCCATTCGATTCAAATTGCGGAGCTGAACATGCCTGAATCCTCCTCCATTTCTGCGCTCGGTTTCAGCCATTTTCTGGCGCAGAGCGATACGGTTGGCCTTGTAGTGCTGGCGATTCTGATCTTCATGTCGATAGCAAGCTGGTATCAGATCGTGCTGAAAACCTGGCAACAATGGCGCGTGCGCGCGGCAGGCAGGCGTTTTCTCGCAGCGTTGGCGGATGCGCGCGACTATCCGGCCATCGAGGCGCTTTTTGCGCGAACGTCACCCAGGGAACCTTTCGGCCAGATATTGGCGCAGGGTCTGGAAGCCTGCCGATTGCTTGCCTCGCCTGCCGCGCATAGTGGTTTCGCTCTGGCCTCGCCGGATGATTTTATCCACGCCACCCTGGAAAGAAGCATCGCCCGCGAGGAATACGCACTGGAAAAAGGCTTGTCCGTGCTGGCCTCGGTGGGATCGACCGCGCCTTTTGTCGGCCTGTTCGGCACGGTCTGGGGCATTTACCATGCACTGCTGTCCATCGGTTTTTCCGGGCAGGCCGGGCTGGATCAGGTTGCAGGCCCGGTGGGCGAGGCGCTGATCATGACCGCCTGCGGCCTCGCTGTCGCCATCCCTGCCGTGCTGGCCTACAACGCCTTCGTGCGCGCCAATCGCAATCTGACCGGACGACTGGAGCATCACGCGCATCGGGTCTTTGCCCTGCTGGCCGTCGGCAAGGTTCCCAAAGACGAATGGAGCGCGCGATGAAACGCTGCGGCGTACAGGGCAGACAGCCCCTGTCGGAAACCAACATGATTCCGCTCATTGATGTAATGCTGGTCTTGCTGATCGTTTTCATCGTCGCCGCGCCGCTCCTGACCCACGCGGTAAAAATCGACCTGCCCAAGGCCAGCAGTGCGCCCGCCGACGCCAGGCCGGAAACGATACACCTGTCCATCAAGGCCGACGGCAGCCTCTTCTGGAACGGCGAGAGCATCCGCGAGGACGCACTCCCGCCGCGCATGGAGACCGCCGCTCGCCTCGTGCCACAACCGGAAATCCATCTGGAAGCCGACGGTAAAACCCCTTACGAAGTCCTCGCCCGCATAATGGCTGCCTCGGCAAAATCCGGGCTGGGACGTATCGGCTTTGTCAGTGAATCGACGCAGGAGCCTTGAGGAAAACGAAATTTCCTGGATGTTCGGGTGGTATCCGTCAGTGCAGCAGCAGGCACGAAGCCTGGCTTGCCGCAATGCTGCGCGCCTCTACTGAATCAGATCCTTGAGCGCCTCGATTTCGATTTCCGCTTCGCCCAGAAGGCATTGCAGGGTGTCGGCATCGAACATCCGGTCCAGAAAGTCGCCTTTTTCCGCCAGAGGCTGGGCATGCCACGGAGCGATGATGTTGGCAAGCTGGTTGGCGGTACTGAGCAGGTCGGCGAGATTTTCGATCGTCTCGAACGTACGCGGTTGTTCGTGTGTCTTCACGGCTTCCAGAATGGGGTCTGCCAGTCCCATGGAGGAGAGCAGGGCGTGCCCTATGCTGTCGTGCCATTCCACCATCAGCCCTTGGACCTCGGCGGGATTCTGCGCAAGTTCCGGGACAAGGCTGGCGCGGTAGAGCAGATAGAAGGCGCCGATGTCATGGATCAGCCCCGTAAACATGGCTTCGTCATCGTTGATTTTGCCTCTGCAATAACGTTTGACCAGTGTTCGCGCAAAGGCTGCCGTATAGGCCGAATGTTCCCAGAGGTGGCGCGATAGTGTCTTGAAAGCGCCCAGTCCCTTGGCCATGGCCATCTGTTTCATGGCAATGGAAAAGGCAACGGAGCTGACCGCGCGAATGCCAACACGAACGATGGCGTTTTTCACGTCGACAATCTTGCGCCCGCTGGGGTTCATGGCGACGGAATTGGCCAGGCGCACGACCTGTGTACTGATGAGCGGTTCCGCGCCAACCAACCGGGCAAGCTGGTTCATGTCGGGATTCTGCGCCTTCAGTACCGTCCGGATTTTGAAGGCGATATCCAGCAAGGTAGGAAACTCAACCCCTTTGCCGTGGAGATCGTTGGCGATGTCCTCCAGAATTTTCAGGATGATGGGATGGCTCACGGTATGTTCATGGAATGGGTAGCGAAATAGCCCCTATTCTAAACCACACTACCGCACTCTCCGTCAGTGAAATATTACTGTTTTTTTCCCATTCAGAAAGACGCGATGTTGCAGGTGGTAACGCACGGCCTTGGAAAGCGCCACGGTTTCGGTATCGCGCCCGACGGCAACCAATGCCTCCGGCGCGAAACTGTGGTCTACCCGCTGCACTTCCTGCTCGATGATGGGGCCTTCGTCAAGGTCTGAGGTGACGTAGTGCGCGGTTGCGCCGATCAGCTTCACCCCGCGCGTGTGCGCCTGGTGATAGGGTTTCGCGCCCTTGAAGCCGGGCAGGAAGGAATGATGGATGTTGATCGCGCGTCCGGCCAGTTCCCGGCAGAGATCGTCGGAAAGAATCTGCATGTAGCGCGCGAGCACGACCAGTTGCGTCCCGGTTTCCCGCACGATCCTGAGAAGTTCCGCCTCCTGCGCGGTCTTGTTTTCCTTTGTTGTCGGCAGATAGACAAAGCGGATGCCCTCGCGCTCGGTCATGGGGCGCAGCGTCAGGTGGTTGGAGACCACGGCGGCAATTTCCATTTCCAGCTCGCCCTTGTGGTAACGGTAGAGCAGGTTGGAAAAACAGTGATCGTACTGGCTGACCATGATGACAACCCGCATGGGTTGGCGCGAGGAATAGAGTTCCCACTGCATCCCGAATTTTTCCGCGACGGCGGCAAAGCTCGCCCTGAAATCAGCATCATCCGGACTATCCCCCATAAAATGAAAAACCGCGCGCATAAAAAACTGGCGGCTTTCCTCGTCGTCGAACTGGGCCATTTCGCTGATGTAGCAGGCGTGTTCGGCGAGAAAGGAGGTGACGGACGCGACGATGCCGGTCGTGGCGGGGCAGGTGATCTTGAGGGTGAAATCCTCGCGGGCGGGAGAGGTCATGATGGGCTTGTGGAGAAGGTGGGAGCTGCCAGCATTTCCAGCGTCGATGCGGCGGCGAGAAACCCCATTGCGGCGGTGACACAGACAGAGGAACCGTATCCAGCGCAACTCAGGCCCTGCGGCGCGGCGCAGGTTTCGGGCATGCGGATACGCTCGCTGGAAAAGAGGGCGGCAACGCCGAAGGAGCGGGCTTCATTCCCGCGCTTTCCCCTGTCGTTGCCTTTGGGAAAACCATATTCCCTGCGCAGCAGGGAACGGACCCGCGCCAGCAGCGGATCATCGGCGACATGCGCGAGGTCGGCGCGGGCAAGGCGCGACGGGTCACGCTTGCCCCCCGCCGCGCCACAGCTTATGACAGCGATGTCGTGGCGGCGGCAGTGGGCGATCAGCGCCGCCTTGGCGTGGGCATTGTCGGTGGCGTCAACCACGACGGCGCAGTCGCGCGGAATCCGCGCCGCGACGTTTTCCGGGGTGATGAACTCCTCGATGGGGATCAGCACGCAGCCGGGATGAATGGCGCGGATGCGTTCCGCCATGACTTCCACCTTGGCGCGGCCATAAACATCGTCCAGGGCGTGGATCTGGCGGTTGGTGTTGGATTCCGCAACCATGTCGAGATCGATCAGGGTGAGGCGTCCGATCCCGCTGCGCGCCAGCGCCTCCGCCGTCCAGGAGCCGACGCCGCCCACTCCGGCCAGCGTGACGTGCGCTGTCGTGAAACGGGCGAAGGCCGTCGCGCCATAGAGACGGCGAACGCCGCCAAAGCGGCGTTCCAGATCGGGCGCGACATCCGCTTGCGTCATCAGGCGACGTGTTTTTCCACCGTGCGGCGGATGATGGTGTTGAAGGGCGCGATCAATTCCGGCTCGAACTGGTTGTCGCAGGCGTTGATTTCCGCAATGGCGCGCAGAACCGAGATATTTTTGCCTTTCTGGCTGTGTTTCAGCATGATGGCCTCGAAGGCATCGACGATGGCGATGATTTTTGCGCCGGGGCAAATCTGCGCTTGCGCGAGATTGGCGGGATAGCCGGAACCATCGAGCGTTTCGTGATGCTGGGCGATCATTTCGGCGGCTTCCTGCCAGCCGGGCATCCGCTTCAGGATATTCGCACCAAAGCTCGGATGCGCGCGCAGGGAGAGGCGCTCTTCCGCCGTCAGGTGGCCGCGTTTGAGCCAGGTGTGTTCCGGCAGCAGCATCATTCCCAGATCATGCAGATAGATGGCGGCTTCCAGTTGCACGGCGTCGACCGGGTGGGGCGCGATGCGGTTGGTTTCCAGCGCCAGACGCAGAATGCGGGTGGTGCGTCCCTTGAAGAGCGGCGAGTAGGTTTCCAGTTGCAGGGCGAGGGAGCGGAAGAATTGCAGATCGGCGCCGATGTCCTGGGACAGCGGTGTTGCGTGGACTGCCGTTTCTGCCTCAGTGTGGGCGGCGGCGGGAATGTTGACCATCAACGGTGGATAGCCGGTGACTTTTTCGATCAGTTCGGCATAAAGGCCATCGACGGCGGCAGGGAGCGCCTGCGCGGTTTTTTCGAGGTATTGCAGCAGAGGCAAAAGACGCAGATCTTCCAGGGACTCGTGTTGCAGCAATTTTTCCACTGCCCGCTCCAGTTGGTCGATGGCAAGCAGGATGGTTTCGGAAGCGAGTTCGGAAAAGACCAGTTCGCCGCTGCGGTAACGGGCAAGCAGGGATTCCACGGGGTGGGCGAGGATGACCCCCAGCTCGACTTTGCAGACGTTGGCGTCGCCCTTGATCGTATGAACGGCGCGGAAAATTTTGTCGATCAGGCTTTGGTCGCCGGGGGTCTTGCGCAAATCGGCGAGCGTCTGCGCGAGTTCCATCGCCTTTTCGTCCAGGATGTCGGCGAATTCTTCCAGAGCTTCCCGATCCTGAATGACCGGGGCGGTGAGCGCGTTCATGTCCATAACAATCACTTTCCAGAGAAGAATGTGCCCGCAGGGCATGTGGGCATCGGGAATCAGGCGGTTTCGTCTTTCAGGTCGCGCGCGAGCAGGCGTTCCACGGCTTCCCGCGCGGGAAGACGCCCTTCCAGCGCCGCAACGACGGCTGCCGTGATGGGCATCTCCACGCCCAGCCGCTGCGCGAGTTTATGTACTTCCAGTGCCGTGGGCACGCCTTCCGCGACATGCCCCAGTTCAGCCAGGGCCTCCTTGAGCGTGCGCCCGGCGGCCAGCGCCAGACCCACCTGCCGGTTGCGGGAAAGATCGCCGGTACAGGTGAGAATCAGATCGCCCATGCCGGAAAGTCCCATGAAGGTTTCCTTCTTCGCGCCCAGCGCGACGCCCAGCCGGGCGATTTCCGCCAGACCGCGCGTGATGAGCGCCGCGCGGGAATTGGCGCCCAGTTGGAGACCGTCGCAGGCGCCGGTGGCGATGGCCAGGATATTCTTGACCGCGCCGCCGACTTCCGCGCCGATGAGGTCGTCGGAAACATAGATGCGCAGATGTCCGCCGTGCAGCATTTCGCCGATTTTGCGCGCGAAAGGGTGTTCGGGCGCGGCGACGATGATGGCGGTGGGCTGGCCGCTGGCGACTTCCTGCGCGAAGCTGGGGCCGGAAAGCACGCCGTGCGGCACCCCTGGGAGTTCTGCCGCCGCAACCTGATGCGGCAGAGCGCCACTCCCCGCCTCAAAGCCTTTGCAGACCCAGAGGAAGGGCGTTTTCGTGTGCAGGGCGGCAAGTTGTTGCAGGGTGGAACGCAGACCCGCGATGGGGGTGGCGATGACGATGAGTTCGGTTTCCCCCAGCGCGACGGCGAGGTCATCCGTGACCTCAAGCGCATCAGGAAAGGCAAATCCGGGCAGGAAGCGCCGGTTTTCCCGATCCCGTTGCAGCTCTGCCGCAATCCTGTCTTCCGGGCGTGCCCAGAGCGTGACCCTGTGCCGGACAGAGAAGGCGAGCGCGAGAGCGGTGCCCCAGGCGCCCGCGGCGAGCACGGTGATATTCATGGCGCTTTTTCTTACAGTCCCCAGAGTTGGGCGATGGGCACAAAGCCGGTTTCGCCATCACGGTGACGTACCTTGACCCAGCCAGTCGTCCCGGATTCCAGAAGTTCCAGCGCCACCCATTTTTCCGCTTGGAAGACCTGTGCCGCGCCCGCGCTGGCGCTTTGCCGCGCGTCGGCGCGGGGGGCGATGACGACCACCATGCGTTTGGTGGAGAGCGCCCGGTTTTCGATCCAGGCAATCGTTCCTTCCGCGTCACGCACCTTGGTCCAGCCGTCTACCTTGGAGACGACTTCCAGCGGTGTGCCGGTCTTGACCAGATAGAGCCGTTTACCCTGCCCGGAGGCGGCATCGTAGAGGATGGCGACTGGCACGGAAACAGAGCGGTATTCGGCGGCGCGAACCGGCGCGCAGACAAGACCCGCGCAGAGGGCAAGGAGCAATACGGCGCGACGGAGCATGATGGTTCCCCCGGGTTTACTGGAGTGTCGTGGGAGCGGCCTGTTGTGCGGCGGCCGCCTGTTCGTTCAGGCGCTGGATGTAGATCGCCTCGAAGTTGATCGGCTGCAACAACACCGGAGGGAAACCAGCGCGGGTGGTGGCGCTGGAGATGACTTCCCGGGCGTAGGATTGCAGGATGTTGGGACAGGCGACCTTCAGGAGCGGTTCGACTTCCTGTTCGGGAACGTTGGCGATGCGGAAAATGCCGGCTTGTCCCACTTCCACCAGGAACACGGTTTTTTCGCCCAGTTTGGCGGTGGCGGTGATGGTCAGCACGACTTCAAACGCCCCTTCACCCAGCGCGGCGTCGCGGGTCTGGATTTGCACTTCGATTTGCGGCGTACCCTGTTCCAGAAAAATCTGTGGCGCGTTGGGAAGTTCCAGCGACAAATCCTTGACGTAGAGTTTTTCGATGGCGAACAGGGGTTGGCTGTTGGCCTGTTGTTGCGGCGCGGTGTCCGGGGTCTGGTTTTCCATGAAAGAGACTTTCTTTTGAGCGTGGTTGAAAAAAGGTTCAGGTGTTTTCCGCAAGGAGCGGCAGGAGTTTACCAGCGCGGTCAAGCGCGATGAGGTCATCGCAGCCGCCGACGTGGGTGCTGCCGATGAAAATCTGCGGCACGGTGCGGCGTCCTGTTTTTTCCGTCATGCGCGCGGCCTGTTCGGGCTGTTCGTCGATGCGGATTTCTTCGATTTCCGTAACGCCCCGTTCCTTGAGCAGCGCCTTGGCGCGAATGCAGTAAGGGCACTGCAGGGTGGTGTACATGAGGATTTTGGTGGCGCTCATTTTTTCTTGTTTCCACGGGTGCAGGGAAGGCCGGCGCGCTGCCAGGCGTCGAAGCCGCCCTCCAGGGTGTTGAGGTTGCCGAAGCCCTGTTTTTTCAGGCGGGAACAGGCTTGCCCGGCGCGGATGCCGGAGGCGCAGATGAAGAGCAGGGGTTTTTCCTTGTCGCCTGCGAGTTCTTCGGCGCGGGCGTCCAGCTCTTTCAGGGGGATGTTGCGGGAACCGGCGATGTGGGCGGCGGCAAACTCGGCGGTCTCGCGCACATCGATGAGAATCGCGTTCTCGCGGTTGATGAGCTGGGTGGCCAGCATGGGACTCAGGGATTTTCCTGCCTGACGAAAGCCCGGCCAGAGCAGCATGAAGCCGCTGCCGAGGGCGAAAATGAACCAGATCAGGTTTTGCTGAATGAACTCCAGGGGCACGCTTGAAAACTCCTTTTTGGGATGACCGGGATACGCGGCTGGCGCGTCTGCCCGAAAAACAAGGCCGGAGCGCAAAACACGGCTCGCGGGGCAAAGGCAGATCATTATAAAATAGTTTGCCTCATTTGGGATTTTGCCTGCCGTGTCCTCTTCCTGTTCCCCGTTGTTTGCCTGTCTGGCGCGTTTTGCCGCTCCGCTTTTTGCCTTTGTCCTTCTGGCGCAGACCGCAACGGGCGAGGTCGCCGCGGAACGGGAAGACCTGAACGCCTTGCGCGTTCGCATCGATGCCTTGCAGCGTGAGCTATCCGCCAGCGAGGCGTCACGTTCCGAGGCGGCGGATCAATTGCGCGCCTCCGAGCGGCTGATTTCCGAAGCCGGACGCAAACGCTTTGCCCTGAAGGCGGAAAAAACCCGCCTGACCCGCACACTTTCGGAATTGTCGCGCAAGTCGGATACGCTGGAAGCAACGCTTTCCCGGCAGCGGGCGCAACTGGAACGACTGGTCTATCGCCAGTATCTGCGGGGTTCTCCCGATCCGCTGCGGCTTCTGCTGAATGGCGGCGATCCCAGTCAGTTGAGTCGTGACCTGTATTATCTGGCGCGCGTTGCCCAGGCGCGGCGGCGTCTCTTTTCCGACGCGCAGGAAACCCTGCGCCAACAGCAGGCGCTGGCGCAGGAAACGCGCGCGCGCGCTGAGGAACTGGCTCGCGTGGCGCGCGAGCAGGAAGAAGAACAGGAAAAACTGGTGCGGCAAAAGCGGGAACGGCAAACCGTGTTCGCCAGCATCGCCAGCAAGGTGCGGGCGCAGAAACAGGAAATCGGCGCGTTGCAACGGGATGAGAAACGTCTGGCGCGTCTGGTCGAGCGCCTGACCCGCCTGCTCGCGGAGCGGGAAAAAGAGGGGAAGAAGACCGCACGGGAAGATCCGGCGGGGCAAAGCGGTACACGTCATCCCGCCAGCGCGGCGGAAGGGACGATCACGCTGCCCCTGGCAGGGGAGAACCGTTTTCTGCCCACCGCGACTTCCGGCGCTTTTGCCCGTCAGCAAGGGCGTCTGCGCCTGCCGGCGCGGGGCGAGATTCTGGGGCGTTTTGGCGCGGCGCGCGCGGGCGGCGGCGTCTGGAAAGGGCTTTACATCCGCGCCCCGGAGGGTAACGAGGTGCGGGCGGTCGCCAATGGCCGCGTGGTCTATTCCGAATGGATGCGTGGTTTCGGCAACCTGCTGATCCTCGATCACGGCGCGGGCTACCTCACGGTCTATGGCAACAACCAGTCGTTGCTGAAAACGGTGGGCGATCGCGTCGTGGGCGGGGAAGTGGTCGGCACGGTAGGGAGCAGCGGCGGTGAAGCGCATTCCGGTTTATACTTCGAGATTCGTCATCAGGGCGCCGCTCTGGATCCTATGAAATGGGTATCACTCAAATGAACCGCTTCAAACTTTTCAGCCTCATCCTGCTCAGTTTCATCGCAGGTGTTTTCGTCAGTGCCTACAACCCCGCCGTGGCCCAGAAGGACATGCGTTCCGGGCTGCCCGTTGAGGATTTGCGCCTGTTCGCGGAAGTCTTCAACGCGATCAAACAGGGGTATGTGGAGCCGGTTGAAGACAAAAAAATGATTGCCAACGCGATTTCCGGGATGCTTTCCAACCTGGACCCGCATTCGGCTTATCTGGATACGGAATCGTTCAAGGAACTGCAAGTGGGAACCCAGGGCGAATTTGGCGGGCTGGGGATAGAGGTCGGCATGGAGGATGGCCTCGTCAAGGTCATTTCCCCGATCGAGGATACTCCGGCTTTCCGCGCGGGCGTCAAGGCGGGCGATCTGATTTTCAAGCTGGACGATGAGCCGGTCAAGGGGATTCCCCTCACTGAGGCGGTCAAGAAAATGCGCGGCAAGCCGGGCACAAAAATCCGCCTTTCCATTTTTCGCAAGAGCGAGTCCAAGCCGGTGGAAGTGAGCCTGACCCGTGAAATCATCAAGGTGCAGAGCGTCAAATCCAGGCTGGTGGAGCCGGGCTACGCCTGGGTGCGCATCACCCAGTTTCAGGAAAACACCATTCCCCTGCTGGCGAAACACCTGAAGGATCTCTACCGTCAAGGCGAACTGAAAGGACTGGTGCTGGATCTGCGTAACGATCCCGGCGGTTTGCTGCATGGCGCGGTAGGCGTTTCTGCCGCTTTCCTGCCGGCGAATGCCAAGGTGGTTTCCATCAACGGGCGCGTGCAGGAAGCCCGGCAGGCTTATTCCGCGACGCCCGGCGATTACGCGCGCGGTTCGGAAGATTTTCTGAAAGACTTGCCCGAAGGCGTGAAAAAGGTGCCGCTGGTGGTGCTGGTCAATGGCGGTTCCGCCTCGGCTTCGGAAATCGTGGCGGGCGCCTTGCAGGATCACAAACGCGCCGTCATCATGGGAACCCAGACCTTTGGCAAGGGATCGGTACAGACCATCCTGCCCCTGCCGCCGGGAGATGCGGCCATCAAGCTGACCACGGCACGCTACTATACGCCCAGTGGCCGTTCGATTCAGGCCAAGGGGATCGTCCCGGACATCGTGGTGAGGGAAGGCGGCAAGAGTGATCGCTTTGCTTACCTCCGCGAGGCTGACCTGATGGGGCATCTGGAAAACGACCGCGACGCGGGCGAGTCCGCGCAGGATGCAGGCGAGTCCGCGCCGAAAAAATCCGGCGATGAAGCGCGGCATGACAAGAAAGACAAAGGCGGCAAGGGCGACAGGGAAGAGGACGACGGCCTGCTGCCGCCGCCCCTGGAATACGCCTCGGCTTCCGACCAGCAGTTCCAGCAGGCGCTGAATCTGCTGAAAGGTTTGCAAATCATGTCGGGCGTGAACCGATAAGGCGGCTCGGCGCAGGGGGGAAGCGGGGTTTCCGAAGTGAGCGCCGCATCCCCTGCTTTTCATTTTTCGGGAGACCTGGCCCTATGCCTTTGCTGCGCATTCTGATCTGGGCAGTGCGCCTTGTTGTGGTGCTTTTTGTCTTTCTGCTTGCCCTGAAAAACAGTGATCCCGTCACCCTGCGCTTTTTCTTCGGCATGACGGGACAAACGCCGCTGGCCTGGCTGGTGTTGCTGGTCTTTACGGCGGGAGTGCTGGTCGGTATGTTGGTGCTGGCGGGGGGGCTTTTTCGCGCGCGGCGCAAAATCAGGCAATTGACGCGCCAGAACGCGCAGGACAACCCCCCTGCTTCGTCCGCTGAAACCTTGCCGCAAGTGGAATCCTGATGGCGCTGGAATACTGGCAATTTCTGCTTTTGCCCTTTTTCTTCGGCCTGGGCTGGGTTGCCGCGCGGGTGGATATTCGTCATGTGGTGCAGGAATCGCGTGAGTTGCCGCGCTCCTATTTCCAGGGTTTGAATTTCCTGCTGAACGAGCAGCCGGACAAGGCCATCGACGCTTTTCTGGATGTGGCGAGAAGCGACGACAAAACGGTGGAACTCAATTTCGCGCTGGGCGGTCTGTTCCGGCGCAGGGGGGAATCCGAACGCGCGATCCGAATGCACCAGAATCTGGTTGACCGTGACGATCTGGGCGAGGAAATCCGGATGCAGGCGCTTTCCGAACTGGGGCAGGATTTTCTGAAACTGGGGCTTCTGGATCGTGCCGAGGCCATTTTCCTGAAACTCGAAGGTTCGGCCTTTGCCGATGAAGCCCGCCATTACCTGATGGAAATCTATCAGGTGGAAAAGGATTGGGAAAAAGCCATCGCCATCGCCCAGACCCTGCCGGATTTTCATTCCGGCAGAGAGATCGCGCAATTCCACTGCGAGCTGGCGACCAACGAATTGATCCGTTCACGCTTTGACGCGGCGGCGGCGCACCTCGAAGCGGCTTTTGCGGCGCACCGCAAATGTGTGCGCGCCAGTCTCATTTCCGGTGATCTCGCGCTCCAGCGCGGCGAACCGGAGACGGCCATTGCGGCCTGGCAAAGAATAGAGCAGCAGGATGCCAGCTATCTCGCGCTGGTTGCACAGCGTTTGCTGGAGGCTTACCGCCAGCAGGGCAAAACCGCCGAGGGGCTTGCCTTGCTGCGCGCCTATCTGGAACGCTATCCCTCTCTGGATTTTCTGGATTCCGTCTATCAACTGGAACTGGAGGCCGAGGGCAGCGAGGCCGCCTATCGCCTGGTACGTTCCGAACTGAAACGCAATCCCTCGCTTCTGGGATTGGAAAAGCTGATGGACGCCCGGATGCCGCTGGCAAGTGAAACGAGCCGGGGCGATCTGGAACTGGCGCGCAGCATCATTCAGGGCTATACCCGGCGGCTGGCACGTTATCGCTGCGACCATTGTGGTTTCCGCGCCCGCCAGTTCTACTGGCGCTGTCCGGCGTGCGGTGGTTGGGAAACCTATCCTCCGCGCCGCGCGGAAGAATTCGACCCGCAACTCTGATGTTCAGACATGGCTTTTCTTGACGCATTGAAAGACATTCGCCTGCTGGTGGTGGGCGACGTGATGCTGGATCGTTACTGGTTCGGCGAGGTGGAGCGCATTTCCCCGGAAGCACCGGTGCCCGTCGTCAAAATCGGGCGGCAGGAAGAGCGTCCGGGCGGGGCGGCGAACGTGGCGCGCAATCTGGTGGCGCTGGGCGCGCGCTGTGACCTGCTTTCCGTGGTGGGCGCCGACGAAGCGGGCGGCACGCTGGCGCGGCTGTTGGCCGAAGCCAGGGTGGAGGCTCGTCTGCACACGGACACGGGTTTTGACACCACGGTGAAACTCCGGGTGATTGGCCGTCAGCAGCAGTTGTTGCGGATTGATTTCGAGAAATTGCCTTCCCGCGAAATTCTGGGCGCCAAGCTGAAGGAGTACGCGGCGCTGTTGCCTGCCTGCGATGCCGTGGTGCTTTCCGATTACGGCAAGGGCGGCCTGACCCACATCACGGAGATGATTTGCCTTGCCCGCGCGGCAGCAACGCCGGTGCTGGTTGATCCCAAGGGCGATGATTTTTCCCGCTATGCCGGGGCGACGGTGATTACGCCCAATCGCGGTGAATTTCAGGCGGTGGCCGGGCGCTGGCGTTCAGAGGCCGAGCTTGCGGAAAAAGCGGAGCGCCTGCGGCGGAAGCTGGATCTTGCGGCTTTGCTGGTGACGCGCAGCGAGGAGGGAATGACGCTCTTCTCGGAAGTGGAAGGACATCCGCTGGCGCTGCACGAAGCCGCACGGGCGCGGGAGGTATTCGATGTTTCCGGCGCGGGGGATACGGTCATCGCCACACTGGCGGCGGCGCTGGCGGCGGGCGCGGACTGGCGGGAGGCCATCCACGCCGCCAATGTTGCCGCCGGAATCGTCGTCGGCAAACTGGGCGCCGCGACCGTGACCCGGCAGGAACTGACGGCGGCGCTGGCGCAGGCTGTGTGAGTGGAGTGGGCATGTGCAATTTGAACTGCGGTTGTCAGGCAGAAAATCAGAGATTTTCCGGCGCGGACGCAAGGGATAACCCCCTTTGAAACGCCCGAATTCTGCCAGCCATGAACGAAATCCGCGCCGCTGAATCCGCGTCTTTCGACCACAAAGCCTTTTTGCCGACGCTGCCGGAGTTGCCGGGGGTTTATCGCATGGTGGCGGCGGAGGGTGTGGTGCTCTATGTCGGCAAGGCGAAAAACCTCAAGAAACGGGTGGCCTCCTATTTCCGAGCGAATCTGCCGAGCGCGCGCATTGCCATGATGGTGCGCCAGATCGACCATATCGACACCACCGTAACCCGTTCGGAGGCCGAGGCGCTGCTGCTGGAAAACAATTTGATCAAACGCCTCGCGCCGCGCTACAACATCCTTTTCCGCGACGACAAATCCTATCCCTACATCGTGATGAGCAAGGGCGATTTTCCCCGGCTTGGCTTTTTTCGCGGCATTCCCAATCGCAGGGCGGATTATTTTGGCCCTTATCCTTCCGCGGCGGCGGTGCGGGAAGGCATTGAACTCCTGCAAAAGATGTTCCGTCTGCGCACCTGTGAGGATTCTTCTTTCAATAACCGTTCGCGGCCTTGCCTGCTCTACCAGATCCAGCGTTGCAGCGGCCCCTGCGTGGCGGGGCTGACGCAGCGTGAAGCCTACGCGGAAGACGCGCAACACGCGGTCTGGTTCTTGCAGGGACGGCAGGACGAGGTGACGCGGCGACTGACTGCGGCGATGGAAGTGGCGGCGCAGAATCTCGCCTTCGAGCGGGCGGCGCTTTACCGCGACCAGTTGCAGGCGCTGCGGCGGGTTTCGGAAACGCAATATATCGAAAACCGCAAGCGCGAGGATGTCGATATCCTCGTTGCCGTGCGGGAGGGCGATTTGCTCTGCCTCAATCTGGCGATGGTGCGGGGGGGCCGCCATCTGGGGGATCGGCCCCTGTTTCCTTCCGGCGGTGGGGATTCCGAGCCGGAAGAGGCGATCACGGCCTTTATTGCCCAGCACTATGCCCTGCATCCCGCTCCCGCGAGATTGCTGGCTTTGCCGCTGCCCGCGGAACCGGAAGAGGTTGCCGCGACGCTGGAAGCGGCCAGCGGTCGTCCGGTGCCGGTCATGGGAGCGCGCGGCGCGGCGCAAAAAGCCTGGGTGGACATGGCCTTGCAAAACGCCCGCCTTGCCATTGCCGCCAGAAACCAGAGCCGGATACGCCAGCACGTCCGGCAGGAAGCCCTGCGCCAAAAACTGGGGCTGGAAAAACTGGCGCGGGTGGAATGTTTCGACATCAGTCACACGCGCGGGGAGTTGCCGGTCGCCTCTTGTGTTGTCTGGCAGGACGAGGGGATGAAGGCTTCCGACTATCGCCGCTTCAACATCCGCGACGTTGAACCCGGTGACGATTATGCCGCCATCCGGCAGGTGGTCAGGCGGCGTTACGCGAAGCTGGCGACAGGCGAGGCGGAAGCAGTCGTGCCGGATCTCGTTCTGATCGACGGCGGCAAGGGACAGGTGCGCATGGCGGCGGAGGCGCTGGCGGAACTGGGGGTCAGCCTGCCGGTGGTGGGCGTTGCCAAGGGCGAAGGACGCAAGGCGGGTCTGGAATCCCTCATTTTCCCGGACGGACAGACGCCGCTGCTTCTGGGCGGCGAGGACCCGGCGCTGCAACTGGTGATCGAAATCCGCGACGAAGCGCACCGTTTTGCCATTACGGGGCATCGCGCGCGACGCGGCAAGGCGCGCACAGCCTCGAAACTGGAAGACATCCCCGGCGTTGGCGCGGCACGGCGCAAGGCGCTCATTGCCCGCTTCGGCGGAATTGCCGGGGTCACGGAAGCCACGGTGGAACAACTCGCCCAGACGCCGGGCGTGAGTGCCGCACTGGCTGAAACGATTTACGCCGCGCTGCATTGAGGGGAGCGCAGCGACACGATCATTCAATCGTCATTGCGCGCGTATGCTGTCTGCTGTTTCAGAGTGCGCTTTCGCTCAGTGTGCCCCTTCTCGCAGCCATTGTGCCGCTTCCAGCGCGAAATAGGTGAGGATGCCATCCGCGCCGGCACGTTTGAAGGCAAGCAAGCTTTCCAGAATGGTTGCTTTTCCATCCAGCCAGCCGTTTTGCGCGGCGGCTTTCAACATCGCGTATTCGCCGCTGACCTGATAGGCGTAAGTGGGAACACCAAAAGCATCCTTCACCCGTCGCACCACATCAAGGTAGGGCAGGCCGGGCTTGACCATGACCATGTCCGCGCCTTCGTCGATATCCAGCGCGACTTCGCGCAGCGCCTCGTCGCCATTCGCGGGATCCATTTGATAGGTGTATTTGTTGCCCTTGCCCAGATTGCCTGCCGACCCCACGGCATCGCGGAAAGGGCCGTAGAAAGCGGAAGCATACTTGGCGGAATAGGCAAGGATGCGGGTGTGGATGTAGCCGCCCGCGTCCAGTTCAGCGCGGATGCGGGCGATGCGCCCGTCCATCATGTCCGAGGGCGCGACCACATCCGCGCCCGCCGTGGCGTGACAACGCGCCTGTCTGGCGAGTGCTTCCAGCGTTTCATCGTTGAGCACATAGCCCTTGGGATCGTCGGCGGCAATGAGACCATCCTGACCGTGGCGGGTGTAGGGGTCCAGCGCCACATCGGTGATGACCCCCAGTTCCGGGAAGGTTTTTTTCAGCGCAGCGACCACGCGCGGGACAAGACCTTCCGGGTTCCACGCCTCGCGCGCGTCTTCCGATTTTTTTGGCGCGTCAATAACGGGGAAGAGCGCCAGGGCGGGAATCCCCAGCTTGAGGGCGCGCTCCGCCGTTTTCAGGAGCAGATCAAGACTTTGCCGTTCCACGCCGGGCATGGAAGCGACGGCTTCGTGGCGGTTTTCGCCTTCCAGCACGAAGACGGGATAGATGAAATCGTCTGCTGTGAGCACGGATTCGCGCATCAGGCGACGGGAAAAATCATCACGACGCATCCGGCGCATCCGGGTAGCGGGAAAGGCGGGCATGGCAAAATTCCAGGAAAAGAAAATTTGAGATTCAACGGGCAGGATGACGGACAAAGACGCGATGGCCATTTGCGGTAATGAGCAGGGACTCATAGCTTTGCGGCTGCGCGCTTTCCATGCCGGGCGCGCCCAGCGGCATTCCCGGTACGGCAAGGCCAAGGGCTTTGGGGCGTTCAGCAAGCAGGCGTTTGACGTCTTCGGCGGGGACATGCCCTTCCAGCAGATAACCGCCCACCTTGGCGGTATGGCAGGAAGCATATTGCTCAGGCATCCCCAGTTTTTCGCGCGACGCGGAAACGTCCGCGACGGTGTGGGTCTGAATGCGAAACCCGGCTTTTTTCATGTGCGCTTCCCATGCGCCGCAACAGGAACAGGTGGCGCTTTTGTAGATTTCAAGCAGAGGCAAGGGTTCGGCGGCGCTGGCGACGAGGGCAAAAAAGAAAGCGGCGGCAGGCCAAAGGCGGGGAGATAGGGACATGAGCGACTCCTTGCGGGGAAAATATGAAGCATACCGCAGAAATGGACACGGCAAAGATAAAGCACTACAGCCGACAGGGCAATCGCAGCAAGAATCAGCGACAGCCCTTCAGGGCTGTCGGTCAAACGCCATTGGGAAGGGGTTTCTTTCCCCTCTCCAATGGCTACGGTCGGGGTTTCAAACCGGAGTTGGTTTTACGATGAAGTCATCGACGGGGATGCGACAGTTATTGATGCCGAAGAATTCGAGACAGCATGGAAACAAGCGAAAGTAAAATGAAGTCCATGCAGATTAAGTATTTATCCGTAAATAATCATATACAAAGCCAGCTTTCTCTGATAGCCTGTGCATGTTATGCAATAAACATTCAGTGAAGGAGAAACCGATGAAAAAGACGCGCACGTGGGAAATTTCGGACGAATTCTGGGCGTTGGTCGAACCGTTGCTGCCGGCAACACGCCGGGATGTGGAACGTAGCTACAAGCGCAAGCCGGGAGGTGGCAAGAAGGCGAAGTACAGCGACCGGCTGTATTTTGCGGGGATCGTGTATGTGCTGCGGACAGGAATCATCTG